>NZ_MAIS01000005.1:0-132229 GCF_001680695.1 Paenibacillus sp. KS1
TCTAGAGACTTTTTGTGATAAGTGGAAAGCCGTTTTCCCAAGGTAATTAAATCTTTGTGGGAGAACCCATAAATCTTTACGTACTACAGCTTTCCAAAGCTAATTTGGAAAAGCATCAATTCAACCAATCTCATTGCGTCATTTAACAAACAGATCAAGAGGTTACAAAGCCGAAAAGACCAGTTTCCATATGAAGAAGCACTAGAGAGGTTTCTGGTATCGCAGTTAGAAAGCTACAACCAACGGTTTGCTACTCGATGCCATAATTGGCTTTGACCGAGCAAGTGCTGAACTCCAAGCTATGTTCAGCACTTGGAACGGGCCTCCTACTTATGGGGATGACCCATTTGATAGTTTCAAAGTAAAATGGGAAAAAGATAATTATAATAAATGGCTCTCTAAACATAAATAAAGAATTTGGTGATATGCTGAACATTAATGAAAAACAGTCGTCTGACGAAAAAAGACAAAGAGAAGTAGGAAAAAGAAAATCAATAGTTTTAATTGGTGTTATCTTAATGATAGTTGTGTTAATTTGTGTTGCGGGATATCTGATACTCAAAAATATCTTAACTGGCATTTGTGGGATAACCAACTGTTAACGATAATCCATAAATGAAACAGTGCTTACTTTGCGCAGGAGTCGCTACTTCATCACATTTACGCGAATAGAGGCCAACCTTACCAAAAAACAAGTAAATCAACAATTCAGTAAATCACCAAGGGGTAGCTTGACAAACATTAGCTGGTTTTTATTTTATGTTCCCAAGTTCTTGTTATTTTGATTTGACAAGAACTTGGGACATTTTCGTTTTTGACAAAAAGGTGAGGACATTACCGATTAACAAATAACGATGTCGAATAATGGGCGCATATTGTGTTCTAAGAATAACGGAAAATAAGCTGAATAAAACGAACGATATTACCAGATTATTAATTATACAATCGTATAGGATATACAGTAGTTACCAGATTACCACGAGTGAAATGCCAATCATGTACCAAATTCACTCAACTTCCAGTGAAATGGGTTCGATCGTTGTCACATTTCACCCTGCTTTTTGAAGCGTGGGCGATGCGATGATGGCTGAAATTCTCTTAACGGCGGAAGGCCTATGAAACTAGCAACTATACTTTTACCCGTCTGTACAGCGAAGAGCGCTAACTCCGATGACGATACTTGTCTCATCGTTTCTTTCCTCCCTGTGTAGTTTCAGAATATTCATTCATGCTTCTTCTTCCCTATTTTTCGTTTACATACGAACTCACTATTTTACTATCTTTTTCATAGCAGGTATTGCTCTTGGTTTTAAGGTCGCACTTTGCTATTGCTTATTCCCCACTATGGTGAATTCATGATTCAAAATTACTGTTCGGGAAAATCTTTGTTTTCTTTTGGAAGCGAAAACTAGGTTGTTCTGCAGCAGCGACTTGCCTCACTTGATCTCTAACTATCGTCTTTGTGAAAGTATTGAAATCGCTTACAAAATGGCTTATGCCGGATTTCGCGAAAGGGGGGATCAAAATCGGGTATTCACCCGGGACAGGGAAAATCGTTGTAAAGAACAAAGGAGGCTAGCACTGTACTTATACCGACTGTTGCATTTGGCAATCTGGACGAGAATAAATAAAAGAAAGGATGATAGGTTCCATGAACAACCCTTGGTTTCAAAAATCGTTGGCAAAGCTTTTGTTTTTGTTTGTGCTGTGCATTGGTTTGTTAGGGTTCAATTATTCGCAAGCCTATGCGCTTGACAACGGGCTTGCGCAAACGCCTCCGATGGGCTGGAACGGTTGGAACGCCTTTCATTGTGACGTGAATGCCGTTCTCGTGAAGGAAACGGCTAAAAAGATGGTTGAATCCGGGATGAAAGAAGCGGGCTATCAATACGTTAACCTCGATGATTGTTGGATGCTTAGTGAGCGCGATGAAAACGGCAATTTGGTTCCCAACCCGGCAAAGTTTCCAGACGGGATCAAGGAAGTCGCCGATTATGTTCACTCTCTCGGACTGAAAATGGGCATTTACGCTAGCGCAGGTAACAGGACTTGTGCGTGGTATCCGGGGAGTCTCAATTATGAAGTGAAAGATGCCCAACGTTTTGCCGAATGGGGAATCGACTATGTAAAGTATGATAATTGTGGCGACCCTCTGGGTCAACCGCTGCAGGAACGCTATGCGAAGATGCGCGATGCGCTTGCAGCTACAGGACGAGACATTGTTTTCAGTATGAGCGTTGGAGGAAACGAAAATCCGTGGGAATGGGGCAAGCAGGTAGGCAATCTGTGGCGGATTACTGGTGATATCAGCGATTCGTATGAAAGAATGTTAGTCCATGTCCTTCGAAATATTGAACTGTATCCGTATGCCGGTCCAGGCTATTGGAATGATCCTGATATGTTGGAAATCGGTAACGGGGGCATGAGTCTAGAAGAATATCGTACCGAATTTGGTCTTTGGTCCATAATGGCTGCGCCATTGCTCTCGGGCACCGATTTACTGAATGCCTCCCAAGAAATATTAGATATTTACGCCAATGGTGAAGTGACTGCGGTGAATCAGGATCCAATCGGATTACAGGGACGTCCCATTAAGCAGCAAAACGACGGTACTTATGTATTGTTGAAACCGATGGCCAATGGGGACAAAGCCGTGTTGTTCTTCAACTCAACCGGTGCTCCGACAAATATGGAGATAAGTCTGGGCCAATTGGGCATAACACCCTCTGTAGACAATAAAACCTATACGGTTCGAGATCTCTGGGCACATGAAACAACAACGACCACTGACAAAATCAGTGCTTCTGTCCCGGCCCACGGGATTATGATGTATCGTATCAGTCCGGGAACGAGCAATGTGGTTTCAACTGACGGATTTGAGCGTGTTATCAATAATGACGGCAAGGAAGTTTGGGTGAAATCATTATCGAATGGAAGCAAAATGATTACATTGGTCAACCGGACTACGGCAGCGACAACAATTACTGCTGAACCGGAACAATTAGGTTTCAAACATGCTCCGGTTTATTTGGCTGAAGACTATTGGACCGGCCAAAAAATGAGTTATGCCAGCAAAATCGTCTCCGACGTTGCACCATTTTCAGCGGTCACCTACCGTGTTGCAACGGGAACACCGAACCAGGCGCCTTCCGCTGTTGGTATATCGTTTGACGGACCTTCTATTATTGCCCCAGGTGAAACCAAAACGATCATAACAACGATAACCAATTATGGAAGAGTGGCTGTCCATAATCTGAATCTCAATTTACATGTGCCGGCAGGTTGGGAAGCAATCCCCGGTTCGGCCACCACACTTAATAACATGCCACCGCAAGGCAATAACAGTTCAGTTGCGGTGAGTTGGACGGTGACGGCTCCTCAAGACGCTGTGGTTGGCTGGAACCATCTTTCAGCGGATGCCTTGTTCAATTCTAGTGGCGGAAATCAGGGGCATGTACGCTCAGGATTTTCCGTGCAAGTTCCATCCTCTCCTCCGACGGACGATGCGTTTATTAGCGACATGCAGTTTTTCGGCAATGTTACAAACGGTTGGGGTCCGGTTGAAAAGGATACAAGTGTTGGCGGGAGTGGTCAAGGAGACGGCAATATGATCACACTGAACGGTAAAGGGTATGAAAAAGGATTAGGAGTCCATGCTTACTCTAAAGTTTCCTATTATATTGGCAAACACTTTTCAAGGTTTATCTCTGATATTGGCCTAGACAGTGAAACTCAAGGGGGCTCTGTCATTTTTCGAGTGTGGGGAGACGGGCAAAAGCTCTATGATAGCGGTGTAATAAAAGATAACGCAGAATCCCAGCATGTCAATGTTGATGTCTCTGATGTTGATGTTCTTATGTTGGAAGTAATGGACGGTGGCGTCGGCAATGGTGCGGATCATGCTGATTGGGCTGGAGCTAAGCTGATGAAAGAGGTGTTAGTAGATGACATCAAGATCAACGGCGAATCTCTCTCCAGTTTTGATCATGTAACCAAAGATTACTACATGACATTTTTGGAAGGCACGATATCAGATGTACCTACGGTGGAAGTCATTCCGGCCAATAACGATGTCAAGGTAAATATTTCACCAGCTGATCAACTTCCGGGTACCACCGTGATTACGGTAACCTCGGCAGATGGATCAGTGACGAAAACGTACAAGATTCATTTTAAAATCACTCCTCAATTGTATCTAAGCGACATTCCGTGGATTTATGCAACGACAGGCTGGGGAACGATTCATCGGGATGCTAGCGTCGAAGGGAACCCGATTCGATTGTTTAGTGATTCGGGCATTGTCACCTATGATAAAGGAATTGGAACGCATGCGAATTCAGAAATCATATACGACATTTCTGGGAAAGGGTATGGTCGCTTTCAAAGCTACGTAGGTCTTGATCAGGAAAAAAACAACAACGATGTCGGATCGGTAGTATTTCAAGTATGGGCCGATGGTGAAAAATTGTTTGACTGCGGAACGATGAAACGAGACACTCCGGCCAAATTTGTTGATGTTGATATTAGTGGGAAGAAACAATTAAAGTTAATTGTTACCGATGCCGGCGATGGAAATGGCAATGATCATGCCGACTGGGCGGACGCCCAATTTATTGCTGGCAACACCGCTCCTGAAATCCATACAAAGTTGAACGATGAGGATCTTCAAACTGAAGTGACTGTGCCTGATTCAAATCAATGAGTTCACGTGGAATGATATAGGTTCTTATAGGCCGTGTCCAGTTCGGACTTGGCCTTTTTTTAAATGTCAGTTTTCGTATTTTCACAGACAGTAGTTCTTGTATGGCGTATGAAAAAAATTGCGTAGCGTATCAAATTATGTTGCTTGTTCTCCTGCAAGTCCCACTCTATCATGAACCCATGCAGAAGCAATTTCAGCCATATTCCAATGTATAGGGCCGTGATCGCGTTCAAAATGATCAACAGGCGAAACACTCCTTCTATTTTGAAAGCGCTAACTAAATACTATTTTTGGAGACTGCTACGCAGGCACATCTTTACTCAGCTACCGCTCACTCGTTTTCGGGATTTTAGGTTCCTTTTTCTGGAGGTGCTCCCAAATGGTTTATGCAGGATGCTGCGAAAGGAGGGATCAAAAATCGAGAGAGTTCATCCAGAACAGAGAAAGGGGTGTAAAGGTTTCTTGTATCTCTAAAATGCCCGACACAGAGTATCGGAAAGAAGTCCGATGCCTCTCGAAGAGGGCGCTTTTGCGGAGCAAAAGTACGGAGTGGAGCCTATGCTTCGATGCGTATTCCAAATACTTTGTAGGGATCCAAAAAAACTTATAAGGAGCTGGATTAATGAATTCGAATAAAAAATGGGGATCGATCCTGATTGCAGCTGTTTTGCTGCTGACCTCGTTTTCTGCGGTGCAGGCGAAGTCAACTGTTCCGACTGTAACCATCACAGAGACGGAAGATGCGATCCAGACAGAAGGGAATGACAGGGGAAAACCACTAACCTTACCGGAACAACCAACGGATGACGGAGGGACAGCTATGGATCAGGCAAATCAAACACAGGATGTACATCAACAAGCAGCATCATCAGAGGATCAGACGAAATTCCGCAATCTTGCGCTAGGTCTTCCCTATGAATGGTCTGAACAGCCGGACGCATCGCATCCGGACGACGGCTATAAGCTTACGGATGGAATATATGGCAAGTTGGATAGGAATGACCCGGCGTGGGTAAGACATGTGCGCGGAAAAGCACGTGAAGTCGTGTTCGATTTGGGCGAGGCAAAGTCGATCGGCAAGATATCAGCCCGCTTTTTTCAGGATTTCCCCACAAACTCGATCCTCGTGCCGCTAGAGGTATCGATGTATGTCTCCGACGATAAGGAGAATTGGGGATTGCTCTCTCATAACGCCACTCAGCTGCTCTGGGGGTCAGGGCCGCCTAGACAGGAGACCTTTACATGGGACGGAAGCACAGACGGAATCAATGGAGGGAAAACGGAAGGCAAGCTGGCTTATGCCCGGTACGTGAAAGTCATCTTTACGATGCATCATTCACAATGGGAATACATTGACGAAGTTGAAATAATGGGTACGGACGGAAAGGTAGACGGGGCAGTAACCGTTCCTACTGAGCAGCCTCATTTTTTAGTACCGGGTGAAGCGACAGCTGGGATCCGAAATCTGAATTTACTGTATAACGGACAGTATGCAAATGGTTTGGGTGATTGGAGTAAGGAGCGGATTATTCCTAACATCAGTTATGTGAATAAGGATGGCGAGCCTACTGATTGGCTTTTTGATGGCATTTTATATCTCGGGCTTGCTTCACCTGCTGGCCGTGATTACGGCCTAGGGCAAACGAACTTAGAAGACTGGAAATGGTATTTAGAAAAAACTTTTGCGGCCACGGGGGATATGCAGAACTTGAATGAGGCTACCAAGGAAGTCGGAGCCAAGCTGAACCAGCCTGATCATAAAGAGAAGGTTGTGTTAATGATTCCGGATCCAGGGGGATCTTTAACAGATTTTGGCGACGTTGACGGTACTGGTTCCTTGAATTTTAACGAATCCGTTGTCGGCAGAGATAAAGCGCTTGAAAACAGGGGGAAAGCGATACAGTGGTGGCTGGATCAGGTTCAGCTAAGATGGCAGGCGGCAAACTATTCAAATCTTGAGCTTGTCGGTATGTACTGGTTGCCAGAACAAATCGATATAGGTGAAACGGGACCAGACGTGGCTCGAATGATGAGTGAAAAAGTGCATGCCATGAATTTGAAGGTGTTCTGGATTCCTCACTCTTTGGCATACAAAATGTATATGTGGAAAGACGTTGGAATAGATGCTGCTGCTTATCAGCCGAATTACTTCTTCGGTGGAATGGATGTTGACCGTCTGGAAGATGCTGCGAATAATGCAAAGCGGTACGGGATGGGGAATGAAGTCGAGTTTGATGACGGGATGCTGACGGACGCCGTACTCCGCGAGCGTTTTATCGAATATTTGAACAGCGGCGTTGAAACGGGATTGATGCAAAATGGCTTTAGAGCTTATTACCAAGGAAATAATGCAGTTTACAACTTAGGAGTAAGCAAGGATCCAAGCTTGCGTTTAATGTATGACTGGCTGTATCAATATTTGAACGGAACGTACGTCGTCCACAATATCCCGGCGCCGGAGGCGGACATATTCATTAACGGACAAATTATAAATGCTGATATGAACATACCGGACTCGGAAACTCTTCAAATTACGTGGAAAATCAAAGACGACGATGGAAGCGGATTGGCGAAGGTAACGGTCTTGATTGATGGCTAACCTTACACCCCGGGAACACCATTTGATCTGGCGGGAAAACCGGATAAACATCAACTGGTCGTCACTGTGGCCGCTGCGAAATCCAAGACGACGACTTACATCATCAGAGCGGTAGCGACCGCCGATACGATGAAAACACATGTGGACCGATTCGCAGAACAGAATCAGTTTACGACAGCCGAAGCCCCTCGTTCGCTGAACAATTATCTGGAACTGATGAGACGTTTTGAAGGAACAGATGCGGGCCAGTTTGACAAGTACTTGAAAGGCTTCAATGTGAAACTAGATCAATTGTCGGCAGACCATATCATTTCGGATACGGCTTACGCCGCGTTGAAAGAAGAGGTTTATAGTCTCGTTGGCAATCTGGCCGAAAATAAACCAGCGACTGCTTCTTCCGTAGAAGGCTCCCTTGCGAGATTGGCACCGGAAAATGCGGTAGACGGATTC
This sequence comes from Paenibacillus sp. KS1, assembly GCF_001680695.1. Taxonomy (NCBI): domain Bacteria; kingdom Bacillati; phylum Bacillota; class Bacilli; order Caryophanales; family Paenibacillaceae; genus Paenibacillus; species Paenibacillus sp. KS1. The sequence goes on from NZ_MAIS01000005.1 coordinate 7,752, forward strand.
TCTTCGACAAGATGGTCGAGCGCCTATGTTGATGATACCTGGTTCCAAGTCGATCTTGGTGAATCCAAGGAGTTCGATACGGTTAGCATCGACTGGGAGAATGCCCGGGCTAAAACCTACAAACTCCTTGTCTCCGATGATAATCAGAATTGGACCAGTGTGATCAAAGACAATGACGGAATCATTACTGCGCATGCCGGAAAAGAAACCGTTCATTTTGATCCAGTCACAGCTAGGTACGTCAAATTCCAGGGCGTTCAAAAGAATACGGAATACGGATATTCCTTCTATGAATTTGGTGTATATAATCTTGCGGGAGGCAATGCGGTAACTCCGATCGATGGTGCAAGAGCTATGATAGATGTCGATGCGGGGAAATTAACGATCGATGGTCTGGTGATGAATGGAAGCCAGTCCAAAGTGAATTTGAAAGTGCTCGATTCGAAAGGGAAAGTCCGGTACGAAGGCCAGACGACAAGCTCGGAAACGGGAAGATTCCAATTCACGATCAAGCTTGTCGGGAATCTAAAGGGAACGAACGACGCCTATCTCTGGATAGAGGGAATGTCCACACCCGTGAGGTTTACATTCGACTATAGCAAAAAGAACTGATATTTCGAAAACAAAGCCATGGACGCAGCGTTATTTCTACGCTGTGATCCGTGGCTTTTGCTTTTGAATTGCACCATATTCTTTTCCCCCGTACAGGCACGCATAGGCGGCTGCCCACATAGAATGTAACGTTCTCAATCGGATAAATCATAAGGGTGTTTACGTCTTAGGAGGTGGAGTAATGCTTGGGTTTTTGTCGACGATCGCCATGTTCATTAAGCAGATTTCCTTACTGGTATCCTATGTTAAAAATAACGCGTTCCCCCAGCCATTAGCGGAAGAAGAAGAAATGAAGCATTTGCGCTTGATGGCAGAAGGGAATGCACATTCGAGAAATATGTTGGTTGAACATAACTTAAGGCTTGTTGCCCACATCGTGAAGAAGTTCGATAATACCGGCGAGGATCTTGAGGATCTGATCTCGATCGGCACGATTGGATTGATTAAAGCGATCGAGAGCTTTCAGCCGAATAAGGGGACGAAGCTGGCTACTTTCGCAGCTCGCTGTATAGAAAATGAAATTTTGATGCACCTCCGTTCGCTGAAGAAGACACGCAAGGATGTATCGCTGCATGATCCAATTGGGACTGACAAGGAAGGTAATGAAATCACTCTTATAGATATCCTTGGCACGGAAAGCGATGAGGTCGTCGAGAAGGTGCAGCTTAAGATCGAGAAGAGCAAAATTTATCGCAATCTGGATATTTTGGATGAACGGGAGCAGGAAGTTATCCGGGGGCGGTTCGGATTAGATGGAGGCGGCGATGAGCGCACACAGCGGGAGATTGCGAAGGATTTAGGAATCTCACGTTCGTATGTGTCACGGATAGAGAAGCGGGCGCTTATGAAGCTGTATCATGAGTTTTATAAAGTGAAGCGAGATTGATCAGTACAAATAAGGTGAGCCTGGTCATGAAGAAATCGAGAAACCGTCTAGAGCTGCGAGGATTGCCTTGCGGCTCTTTTTGGCGTGAGCGGATGGAGCACAACGTCGCAATCTCTTATTATTCACAACCTATTCTATATGTGCGACATTTTCTATTGCTCGTTGGCTAACACGTGATACCTATTTAACTCGAAATCGATTACACTTGTGCTAGGACAACAATGATAGAGCATAAGGAGAGAGAGCGAATGACATCGGCTAAGCATCAAGGAATGCAACATACAGAGAATGATTTGCGTAGACCGCTGGACTATCCATGTACCTATATGCCAAGCGGTACGCCAGATTGGAGCTTGACGGATTCGGTAGCGCTTGTAGATGTGGTAACGGGGGCAGCTCCACGCCAACAGACGAAGGTGAGGGCTTGCTGGACAGATACAACCATCCATATGCAATTTGAATGCGAGGATGATTACATCGTCAGCCCATATACTGACCGGGATGACCCTTTGTACGAGGCGGATGTAGTAGAGTGCTTCATTGATCCTGACGGGGATGGCCGTGCTTATTATGAATTTAATGTAAGTCCGCATAATGTGATATTCGATGCTTACATTACGAACAATCCTGGGGAACCGAAGGGCTTCCATCCGGAATGGAATGCTGAGCAGCTGCTATCCTCTGTGTCGTATGTCAATGTTCCAGCACGCAGAGTGATATATGAATTGGCGATTCGCTTTGAGGACTTGGAATGTACCACACCAGAAGCGGGCTCTCATTTCCGTCTGAACTGGTTCCGAATTGATCAGGACAAACTAGGTGCTCGCACTTATGATGCTTGGGCTCCGACAGGTGCAGTTAATTTCCACATGCCAGAATGCTTCGGAACAATTCGATTTACGAAATAGACTAATGGTTGATACGAGTAAGCGCCTTTCAGGCCCATAAACTCAGCCTCTGTGCTGAGGGGGACTGGGGCGCTTATTTGTATAGCGAATAAACGAATCCCCCGAATATGGACATCCTGAAGGCTATTCTTCCTTAGCTTGTAGCGGAATATCAGGAACTGCATACACTAATGTATCGCATAGGGCCGTATCCAGTAATGCAGAGAGGAAGAGTGAATTTGGATAACAGGGTCATGGTACCGTTGTTCAGCTGTATTGTGCTTGTTCTGTTCGTCCTGCTCGCTATTTGCTTGCTTCTGCTGCACCTGCAGCGACTGTTGTAGGCTGTGCATGAAGGCAGTCTGAGATACATGACATATTCCATCTCCAAAAGACAAATACTGTGTAGGAATGATGATGCATGTGAAATGATGAATGCTACACAAGTATGTTGCAGGAGGTGGAGATATGGCGTCATCAACGAAATCCGGAACACCGAAATGGAAATCAGGAAATTGGACGCTTTCTGAGCAAGAGTACAAGCAAATCGCCAGTCGACGGGAGCCCGCACGGACGGTAGGCAAAAATTGCATTCGTGCGTTCCTCGTTGGTGGTACGATTTGTTTGATTGGACAAGTTATCCAGCAGCTATATATGACGTATTTAGGAATGAGCGAGAAGGAGGCAGGCAACCCGACAGTCGTCACCTTAATTTTACTGTCCGTCATTCTTACATGCTTCGGCGTATACGACAAAATCGCACAGTGGGCAGGTGCGGGTACGGCCGTCCCGGTTACTGGCTTCGCCAATTCCATGTGTTCGGCGGCATTGGAGCATCGCAGTGAGGGCTTAGTGCTGGGGGTAGGAGCGAACATATTCAAATTGGCTGGGTCAGTCGTCGTGTTCGGAACCGTAGCGGCGTTCTTCGTTGCGTTGATTTATTTGATCTTTGGACTCCAGCATTGACCTGCTGCTGCATTATGAACGCATGCATGAGGAAGGGGGATTTGGATGCAAATCGGACGTCATACATGGCGATTCCAGAGTGAGCCAGCGATCATTGGTACGGCAACAGTTGTGGGTCCTGATGAAGGAGAAGGGCCGCTGGCTGCTGACTTTGATTATATACATGATACGCTTGATATGCAGGAGAAAAGCTGGGAGAAAGCCGAACGTAAACTATTGGAGCAGGCGACGCAGCTTGCAATTGTAAATTCCCATATTACGCAGGACGAGCTGAACTTTTTTGTCGGCGGGGATTTGCTTAATCAGATTATTAGCAATTCCTTCGCAGCGCGTACCCTGGGATTACCTTATATTGGCGTGTTTGGTGCTTGTTCGACATCGATGGAATCGCTTGCGATTGCCTCTCTGCTTGTAGATTCGGGCAATGCGAACAAGGTGATTGCAGCTACTTGCAGCCATAACTGCACAGCGGAGAAGCAATTCCGCTATCCGACCGAATATGGTTCCCAGAAGCCGCCTACGGCGCAATATACAGTAACAGGTGCTGGAGCAGCTGTAGTTGCCAAGGCAGAGAAGCAATACTCATCCATGCCTCGTGTTATTGCAGCTACGATTGGCAAGATTGTTGATCTCGGAATTAAGGATCCATTCAATATGGGGGCGGCAATGGCCCCAGCCGCAGTCGATACGATCCAGACCCACTTAAGCGATCTGGATCGCAAGCCTCAGGATTATGACTTGATTGTCACGGGCGACTTGGCATCCATCGGTCTGTCGATCGCCAATGATCTGTTCCAACAGAACGGACTGCATATGGAGCGGACAACTTTCAATGATTGCGGCCTTATGGTCTATGACTTGAACAAGCAGGCCGTACAAGCAGGGGGCAGTGGCTGCGGATGCTCGGCAGTCGTTACATACGGCCACATTCTGAAGCGTTTGCGCGAGCGGAAGCTGAGACGTGTGCTTGTAGCTGCTACGGGAGCGCTGCTCTCGCCGCTATCCTTCCAGCAAGGGGAGACGATACCTTGCATTGCACACGCAGTAACGATTGAAATGAAGGGATGAAGCAGGATGATATATGTGTGGGCATTTGTCATAGGCGGGTTAATCTGTGTAATCGGTCAGCTCATGTTCGATGTTGCCAAGCTGACTCCGGCGCATACGATGACGATCCTTGTTGTCGCAGGAGCGATTATCGACGGACTTGGCTGGTATGAGCCGCTTATTAAATTTGCAGGAGCAGGGGTTACCGTTCCGATTACGAGCTTCGGCAACTCCCTTGTACACGGAGCCCTAACCGAGATTAAGGATTCCGGGTGGGTAGCACCTGTCAGCGGCATGTTCAAGACAACAAGTGCGGGCATTTCTGCTGCGATTGTGTTTTCCTTTTTAGCTGCTCTTGTCATTCGGCCTAAGGGATGAGTGGAAGTTCTATTCAGATCTCGTCAATCGAATAAGGATACATGCAAAGTTCTGACGCTATTTCGATGGTGTCAGAACTTTTTTTGTTGGTGATCACAATCCATTGTTTAGCGGATAAAACGAAGATATTTGACAAGATTCACCATGAATGGACATGTACGTTATTCCTTGAATGGTGTAAAATGAAAAAATGCATGTATTTTTAAAACGTTATCACGTGGAAAGTTACTAATTCTTCTACAAAATAATGAATGAACCCAATAGGAGGTCGTTGCCATGTCATCCTACCAATCATTGCATGCTCTAATGCGAAAGATGCAATCGACATTGGAACGATGTATTTTAGGTAAATCCCAAGAAATTGAACTTCTGCTGACAGCGATGCTGGCCGGAGGGCACGTTCTTATTGAAGATGTTCCCGGGACAGGCAAGACGCAACTTGTCAAATCGTTAGCTCGTACGATGAATGGTTTATTTCGGCGAGTGCAGTGCAACCCGGATTTGCTTCCAACTGATATTACAGGTGTATTCATATTCCATCCTAAGGATCAGCAATTTGTCTATCGTCCGGGCCCAATCATGGCGAATGTCCTGCTGGTAGACGAAATTAACCGTGCTACTACAAAGACACAATCTGCATTGCTGGAAGCAATGGAGGAACATCATATTACGGTAGATGGGGAGACTTTCTCTCTTCCTTCACCTTTCGTTATGTTTGCTACACAAAATCCGATTGAATTCGAGGGTACTTATGTACTTCCGGAAGCACAGCTGGATCGTTTCATGTTCAAGCTTAAGCTGGGGTATCCGGATGAGCAGACAGAGCGTACGATGCTAATTCGCCATGCGGAAGGTCTGCCATCGGAGAGAGCGGAGACTGTCACGGATATTGCCTCCATCAAGCTGATGCAGGAGGAAGTTCGCAATGTATATGTGGATGATGCAGTCGCGGCCTATATGATTGACATCGTGCGGGCCACACGTGAACAAGCACATGTCCTGCTCGGAGCGAGCCCGCGCGCTTCCGTTGCCTTGATGCAGGCTGCGAAGGCGAGAGCATGGATGCATGAGCGGAATTTCGTTACGCCTGATGATGTGAAGGAACTGCTTCCTTTTGTATTGACGCACCGGATTGTATTGCGCATGGAGGCGAAAATGGAGGGCATTTCAGCCCAGCATATTGTAAGCGGTATTACGGAACGTGTTCGTGTACCAATCCGATTGGGGACGTAGCATATGAGCCATTCGCAACGTATGTGGCAGCGCAAAGGGGCTCGCAAGCGAACGATTATATCGGTTGCCAGCATGTACGTCTCGTGTTTGTTCTATTTCTTATTTCAAGGCGGCAAGACGTCAGTCATGCTGCTAGCTATGGCGACTGTGCTGCTAGTGTATTGGGGTGTAGTGTTAGTTGGCGGCATTCGCAACGTACGGGGAACAAGAATGCTTGGCGACGGATCAGGGGTCTTCTTTCCCGCCAATTCGCAATTATACGTTAACATCCGAGTCACTGTTCCAGGTTGGCTGCCCATTCCTTACCTCGTTGTCCGTGATGAGCTCTGCCGTTTCGGCAACCGCTGTAATACGATGGAGTCTGCAGTTGCCTTAGGCGCTGGCCGTTCGGCTGCAGTTACTTACCGGATTCCGTCTTTGGCAAGAGGATATTATGAATTTGCTCCAGCGTTATGCAGCTCCAAGGATCTGTTCGGGTTGTTCGAGCAGAGTGGAAGCTTGAATGCGCCATCCGCCTTCTATGTGATGCCAACTGTCATACCTATTCCGAGGTGGACACATGCGGAGCGACAGGTAGGTCACGGTGTGCATGCAGCATCTTCTGTCCGTCATCACAGAGAATCTTCACAACAGAACGGTGTGCGTGAGTATGTGTACGGAGATAAATTATCTCGCATTCACTGGAATGCAACTGCGAAGACGGGGATATTGAAGACAAGACAGTTCGATCCAGAGTCCCAAACGCCTATCATTGTTGTGTTGGATTGCCGTTCACTTTCCTATGAGGGAAATAAAGCAGTGGCGGATGAAAAATTTGAAGCTGCTGTATCTACTATGGCATCCCTTGTACAATATGGTGCTCAGTGTCAACGCCCAACCTATGTGGCGGCTATCGGGGAGCGATTGAATTGGTGGTTGGCTGATCAGGCCAAACCAGAAGTTGCTGTATTCCGACAATGGATGTCTACTGTGCAGCTGGAATCATCAGAAGAGCAAGAACAACAGCTTGCAGCACTTACTGAGCATGCATCGATGCTTCATGGAGCCTCACTTGCCTTCATTAGCGGACATGCCTCCTCAGATGTGTTGATTTACACACGGACATTATCGAAGCTGGGGTGTTCCGGGAGCTTTATTCATGTGAAGGAAGAGGTGTCAGCCCCGCATAACGAGAGGAGTCAATCTCTTGTACGCTTGCTGGCCTCTCAGCGCTTGCACTACATTTCCTTGTCTCAAGTACAGGATCTGCCGAAGCTTCTAGGAGGTGGGGCCGCATGAAGACGGAACAGCCGTACTCCGCTCCTTCACGTACCTCAACCGTACAGAAGGCTGCAGATGATCGAATACAAGTGTGGTTATCCTCCTATTGGACAGAGCGGATGATCTGGACCTGTATGATTGTGATGGTCTGGCAATGGCTTGTCATGCTGGAACCGTATTGGTACGACGAGACGTTAGCCATGTCGCGCATGTTCATGATTGGATTATGGGGTGCAGTTATGCTCTTCCCATGCCAATTCATAGGCAGACTGATCATTGCCCTCCCAGCTTTATGCTATATCGTGTATCGGAATCTCGTACAATTTGATATATGGACAGATGGTGGTGAACGGTGGGACAAGATCCTTCAATTTCACCCTTACATCTGGTTTCTGCTAGGACTGTGGTTATGCTGCGAATCTCTTGTAGTGCTCGTGCAAGGCAAGGCGCGTGTTCTCCTATGGCTGCTTGTCCAAATTATGATCTTCGGCATACTGGATTCATTTACCGACGAAATATTGTGGATGCAGGTGGCGTGGATTATTGGCGCGTCATTGATTTGGCTCATTTGTATTCACTATAAACAAATGAACACGGACTATCCGAACATATGGCGCGGATCCGTACGTTACCCGCTGCAAATGGGGCTGCTCGCTGTGTTCGTGATTTCTCTCATTATTTCTGTAGGGGTTAGTGTACCAGAAGTCAAGCCAATCTTGACTGACCCGTATACCGCTTGGAGCAATCGCTATGGCGATGGGAATAACCCGATGTCGGATCTCGTATCAAAAGTGACGGGTAGCGGGAGCGGATCTCGTACGAGCACGTCCGGTTACAGCCATTCGGATGCAGAGCTGGGCAATGGCTTTAACATGGACTATATGCCTGTTATGTCCGTAACAACGGAAATGCGCGGCTACTGGAGAGGGGAATCGAAGGACTGGTACACTGGACAGGGATGGGATAAAACACCAAGACGCAATCCCATTTTTAGTCTTCGACAACAGCTCACAGCAGCGGATCAGCCTGCTCGAAACATTCCTACAAGAATGATTCAACAAACAATTACGATGCAAAATAAGGACTTGTATCCCGTGTTATTCGGTTTAGGAATGATCGAGTCGGTAGAGTCAATTAGTAATTCTCTTGAGGCGGTTCTGCGTTGGAACGACCAGGAAGGGGAAGTCAGGTATGAAGATCCGAAGACAGATAAATATCCGACTAGCTACACTCTAACTTCGCGAGTCCCGATTTTTACCGAGGAAGATTTGCGCAAATCATCACAGACAATATCTACAGATGCGGATCGATTCCAGAGATATTTGCAGATCCCAAACACGCTTCCACAGCGAGTCAAGGATTTGGCGCAGGAATTAACACATGACGAAACTAACTATTACGACAAGGTAAAAAAGGTAGAAAATTATTTGCGTACGCAGTATCGATATACGAATGCGCCGAATTTATCCTTGCGTAAGAGTGAGGATTTCGTCGATGCCTTTTTGTTCGAAATCAAGGAAGGGTATTGCGATCACTTCTCAACATCGATGGCCATTCTTCTTCGTTCTGCTGGCATACCAACACGATGGGTGAAGGGATACGCACCAGGAACGCGTCAGGGCGGGGACGTTCCCACTCATGAGCTGGCCGAGCAATCGCAGGATAGTGGAGCTGGCACTTATCAGGTAACGAATGCAGAGGCTCATTCCTGGGTCGAAGTATACATGGGTGACTATGGCTGGGTTGCATTTGAGCCGACGCCTGGCTTCACCTATCCGCGTCTGCAACAGGAAGAGAAGAAGCCGGAGCCAGAGAAGAAGGAAGAACAGAAGCCGGAAGAGAAGCAAGAGGAGAAGAAGGCAGAACCGAAGCAGGAGCGGCAAGATGCGTCACTTCCAGCTTGGCTCGTTCAGGGGGCAAAGTGGATTGTTATCATGATGGCGTCCTTATGTTTCCTACTATTATTGTGGAAGTGGAGAACGATCGGCTTCTCCCTGCGGTTCTTCTGGCTGATGAAGCGTGATTTAACCTACAAGGAACAGATCATCCTGCATACAGACTTGTGGCTAAGCTATTGCAGATGGAAAGGCATGCGCAAGGGAGCGCATGAGACTGTGCGCGAAGCTGCCAAGAGATGGTCGGATCAGCGAGAGGGCAGAAGCGCTCCAGCGGCAGTGATCGTCAATAAGTTCGAGCAGGCGAAGTATGGCGGGCATCCTGTAATGGAATCAGATGTGAAGCAACTGAAAGAAGCAATTCGGGCGTACAAACACATCGGATAACAGGTTGTATAGCATGTGACGTTTTCCAATAAGTAGTTGTTTTTGCGAACCCAATGCGAGGGAGATATATCCGTAAATGTGGCAAATGAAAGTCGTTCCGCATAGGAACGGCTTTTTTTTGCACGAAAAACAAAGAATATGGTATAGTTTTTCGTATGAAAACGAGGTGACCGCTTTGTTGGAAAGGCTTATTCCCCGTCTTCGGGTTCGTACGGTGTACGATATTAACCTTGCGGAGCTGATGGACAAAGGATACAAGGGAATTATTACGGATTTGGATAATACGCTTGTAGGCGCGAAGGAACCTTTGGCAACGCCCGAATTAACGGCTTGGCTTGAACAAGCCCAGCAAATGGGGTTTCAAGTGGTGATTGTGTCGAATAACGATCATCCACGAGTATCCCGGTTTGCGACACCGCTCAATATTCCGTTTGTGAATTCAGCACGGAAGCCTTCGCAACGGGCCTTTCATCAAGCATTGAAGCTGATGGGGCTGACACCTGAGCAAGCGGTGGTAGTTGGAGATCAAATGTTGACCGATGTGCTCGGAGGCAACCGCATCGGGATGTATACGATATTAGTTGATCCAATCGCAATCCAAGATGAGGGTTGGATGACACGCATTAATCGGCGAGTCGAACGCATCGTAACGAAACGTTTTCGTAAAAAAGGAATGTGGCACGAGGAGGAACGACATTGACAGAAGAACAAATGGCACGGAAATGCAGCGGCTGCGGTACAGCTCTGCAAACGGAGGATTCGGAAGCATCCGGGTACGTGCCGGCAAAAGCGTTGGAACGGACGCCTGTAATTTGCCAGCGCTGCTTTCGAATAAAAAATTATAATGAAGCAATATCCGTCGCATTCGATCAGGACGAGTTTCTTCGCCTATTGGGACGTATCGGCGAGGAAGACGCGCTCGTCATACACATCGTCGACCTATTCGACTTTGACGGCAGTATTATTTCCGGCTTGCAGCGATTTGTGGGGAGTAACCCAGTACTGCTCGTCGTGAACAAAATCGATTTGCTGCCGAAGGTAACGAATTGGAACCGCATCATCAATTGGGTACAGCGCCAAGCGAAGGAACACGGCATTCGTATTGTAGACATTGCGCTCGTGAGCGCGAAGCGCAATCTTGGCTTCGACCGGTTGATCGATCAGGTTTCCGAGTGGCGCGGCAATCGCGATGTCTATGTCGTTGGTGCAACGAATGTAGGCAAGTCAACATTAATTAACCGCTTGATTCGGGACTATAGCGATTTGGACGGCGAGCTTACCACTTCTCGCTACCCGGGAACGACGCTTGATATGATCCATATCCCGCTTGACGACGGGAAGCATATCATTGATACACCGGGGATTGTGTACAAGAGCCGCTTGACGGAGCTTGCGAGCCGTGAGGACTTATCTTCCCTGCTGCCGGACAAATCATTGAAGCCACTGGTATACCAATTAAATGAAGGGCAAACGTTGTTCTTTGGCGCGTTCGCTCGATTTGATTTCGTGGAAGGCGAGCGTCAATCCTTCACTTGCTACTTGTCGAACGATCTTCCGATCCATCGGACGAAGCTGGAACGTGCGGACGAGCTCTATCGTGATCACCGCGGCGAATTGCTTGCTCCACCGACTCGCGAACGAATTGACGAGCTTCCAGCATGGACGAAGCACCAGCTTCGCATTGGGCGTGGAGGAGAGACAGACGTGTTCATTTCCGGCTTGGGCTGGATCAAGTGCAACGGTACAACTGGCGCGCTGGTTGAGATCCATGCGCCTAAGGGAGTTAAGGTGCTGGCACGCCACTCCTTAATTTAAGTTTTCGAAAGAGAAGAGTCAGTCAATAAGCAGGGGGATGGGGTTCATGCCGGATAAGGATGCATCATATTCGAACAATCTTGTAATGACCATGAATAGCAGTTCCAAGGTGTATGCGGTAATCGGGGATCCGATTGCACATTCCAAGTCGCCGCTCATGCACAATGCAGCCTTGCAGGCGATGGAAGTGAACGGGATATATACTGCATTTCATGTAAGGCCAGAACAGCTTGAATATGCCGTAGCAGGCATTCGCGCACTTGGTCTCGGAGGGGTGAACGTCACCATTCCGCACAAGGAGCGGGTGATGGCTTATTTGGATGAGGTTGATGGCAGCGCTTTGGTGATTGGTGCGGTCAATACGATTGTTCAACGTGACGGCAAGCTGCATGGTTACAACACGGATGGTCTTGGATATGTTCGTTCCTTGAAGGAAGAGATGCAAGCAGATATTCCATCCTCCCGCATTGTAATTATAGGGGCTGGCGGTGCGGCTCGGGGGATTGCGCACGCTCTTCTTACAGAGGGCTGCAAGGAGCTCATCATTGCAAATCGTACGGTGGAGCGAGCGCAGTCACTTGCGGACGACTTGTCAGGATTCGGCAATGTAAGAGCAGTTATGTTGGGCGATGCGCCTGCAATTGTGCCGAACGATGTTGACATCGTCATTCAGACGACTTCCGTCGGTATGCACCCCCATATAGAGGCGTCACCCGTGTCCGCGGAATGGCTGCAAGCACATATGCTTGTAAGTGACATCATCTATAATCCACTAGAGACAGCCCTGCTGCAGGCAGCAAAGACGAAGGGATGCCGGATTCATAATGGACTCGGCATGTTCGTCCATCAAGGGGCAATCGCATTTGAATTGTGGACAGGCTTGAAGGCGCCGACAGCGCTTATGCGGCAGCGCGTACTTGAGACGCTGCAATCCTAATTTCAAGATGTGGATACTCTAATACAGAAGACATTTAGGCACGAAGGAGTCGCACGTTCCAGACATGGAAAGAAGGCTCAATACTATCACTCATGAATAGATAAGGCAGGTTAAACTTATATGCTAACGGGTAAACAAAAACGCTATCTTCGCTCTCTTGCACATCATCTGCAGCCTATTTTCCAAGTAGGCAAGGGCGGTATGAATGATCAACTCGTACGTCACGTTGAGGATGCAATCGAGAAACGCGAATTGATGAAAGTATCGGTATTGAACAATTGTTTGGAAGATCCGCGCGAAATCGCAGAGGAGCTTGCTTCACGCTCCGGATCCGAACTTGTTCAAGTCATTGGCAAAACGATCGTGCTGTACAAGGAATCGACAGATAACAAGCAGATTGAACTGCCATAACGATCACTGGAGGGCTACCGAATGAAGTTCGTAGGGATCATGGGCGGGACTTTTGACCCTATTCATCTCGGGCATCTAGTGGCAGCGGAATGCGCTAGGGAGACAGCTTCCTTAGATGAGGTATGGTTCATGCCAGCGCATGTGCCGCCGCATAAAGCGCATCGACCAGCTGCTTCTGCGGAGCAGCGCTTGGAAATGGCGAGGCTGGCGGTGCAAAGTAATCCGCATTTTCGAGTGTGCGACTGGGAGATTAAGCATGGCGGTGTATCCTACACGCTAGACACTGTCCATGGGCTGCGCCAGGAGTATCCCGACGTCAAGTGGGCGTGGATTATCGGCGGCGATATGGTCGCTTACTTGCCCCAGTGGCATCACATCGATGAGCTGATGGAGCAGATTCAATTTGTTGGATTGCATCGTCCTGGATCAAGCTGGGATGCTGCCAAGCTGCCTGCTGCGTGGTCTTCTCGGCTCATCGAGAGCGAGATGCCGCAGATCGATATCTCATCTACCGATATTCGGCAGCGATTGGCCGAAGGGCGATCGATCAAGTATATTGTGCCGGACGAGGTTCAACAGTATATAGCAAGGTGGGGTCTATATGAATCGGACGCGCGAACAACTGATTGAGGCTGTACAATCCCAGATGCCAGCTGTAAGATGGCAGCATACGCAAGGGGTTATGACAACAGCCGTTCAACTGGCCAAGAAGTATGGAGCAGACCCGAATAAGGCGGATATCGCGGCCATACTGCACGATGTAGCAAAGTACTGGCAGACAGATCGAATGGAACAGATGATTCGGGAACATAACATGCCATCCGAATTGCTGGAGTATGACAAGCAATTATGGCATGCGCCTGTGGGCGCACATGTGGCGCAGCATGAATATGGAATTGAAGATGTAGAAATACTGGATGCAATCAAGTACCATACTTCCGGCAGAGAGAAGATGACCCTGTTGGATAAGGTCGTGTGTCTGGCAGATTACATCGAGCCGGGGCGGGATTTCCCTGGAGTTGATCATATACGTGAACTGGCGGAGCAGAATCTAAATGCGGCGTTAATTGCCGGATTTGACTCGACCATTCGATTCTTGATTGAGCGCCGACGCCAGGTATTCCCGATGACGATCCATGCTCGTAATGGGCTGATCCTCGAACTGGAGACAGAACTTGAACAGTCAGCAACTTAATCACGAAATGGGCTTAGAAATACAAGAATAAGAATGGCTCAAACACAATGTGGAGGTAATTGAATGGCAGACAACATTAAACAATTGCTCGAAATCGCCGTAAGTGCGGCTGAAGATAAGAAAGCGATGGATCTTATTGCGCTTGACCTGCAAGGCATTTCCCTCATTGCAGATTATTTCGTAATCTGCCACGGGAACTCGGATACACAAGTTCAAGCAATTACGAATGAAATTCGCAAGCGTGTGCATGAAGTAGGCGGACACGTGCGCGGTACAGAAGGATTTGACTCCGCACGCTGGGTTCTCATTGATTTGGGCGACGTAATCGTGCACGTGTTCCACCGCGAAGAACGCGAGTACTACAACATTGAGAAGCTGTGGTCCGATGCGAAAGTTGTGGAGTTTGCATGATTTGGGAAGCAGGAACGATTCAACGATTAATAATCGACCGTGAAGTATCTCCGTACGGATATTTCTTGACGAACGGAGAGCAGGACGTGTTGCTGCATTATACAGAGCTTACGGGCAAAGTAGAGCCTGGCGATTACGTGGAAGTGTTTTTATACTATGACACGGAAGATCGCATTGCTGCGACAATGAAGCGTCCTTTGTTGACACTCGGAGAGATTGCTAAGCTTACGGTAGCGGATATTCATCCGAAGTACGGCTGCTTCCTGGAGATGGGGATTGGGCGTCAGCTGTTGCTTCCGAAGGGAGAGCTTCCCGAGTTCGAACCGCTTCACCCGAAGGTTGGCGATGAGGTATACGTCCGGATGGAACAGGATCGCTACGGACGACTTATTGCACTGCCAGCTCGTGAAGATGATTTGGTACCTTATATGTTCGCAGCTCCTGAGTCTTGGAACAACACATGGCGCGATGCGGTCGTGTACCGTGCTCTCAAGATGGGAACGTTCGTTGTCGTAGATGGCGCGCCTGTTGGAGAAGGTGTTATTGGATTCATTCATGAATCACTCCGTCCGCGCCTGCTTCGTCTTGGTGAGTCTGTCCGTGTTCGCATTACGCATGTCCGTGAGGATGGGCGCGTGAATGTAACGATGGCAGAGCGTAAAGAAGTCGGCATGGATCAAGATGCTGAACGCTTGTTCACCTTCTTGAAGGAGCGTCCGAACGGCACAATGCCATATTCCGATGAGACGCCTGCCGATATTGTGAAGCAGCGCTTTGGCATTAGCAAGTCAGCATTCAAGCGTGCCATCGGCCGCTTGCTGAAGGCGGGTCTCATTCGTCAAAATGGGAATTGGACCGAATTGACGGAAGCGGCTGCTGCAATGGATACGGCACAGCTTCACAAGGCACTGTCGGCGGCACAAGCCGAAGCGCGTGAAGCACATAAGGCTCGCTCGCACGGCAACGACAATGCACGCTAAGTCGTTCATTCAACATGCATTACGAATGATGGAATGAGGGAACAACCTCCAGCAGGGGAAGTGAAGATGGATGATTTCATATGGGCGTGTAGCGGAGGTTTATGACCGCTTAATGGAGGACATGCCATACGACCAGTGGGTGTCATTTGCTCGGCAGGCTTGGGA
Organism: Paenibacillus sp. KS1; assembly: GCF_001680695.1. Taxonomy (NCBI): domain Bacteria; kingdom Bacillati; phylum Bacillota; class Bacilli; order Caryophanales; family Paenibacillaceae; genus Paenibacillus; species Paenibacillus sp. KS1. The sequence continues at coordinate 23,217 of NZ_MAIS01000005.1, forward strand.
ACGGTTTGGAAGCGGCGAGGTTCGTTCCATCGTTGACCTTGGCTGTGGAACCGGGAGTACGGCATTGCCACTGGCCAAGCTCGGTTATGATGTAATCGGCATCGATATCTCAGAATCGATGCTGTCAATTGCGAGCAGCAAGGGAATAGAGGCTGGCCCGCTGAAGGGCGACGTGCGTTGGGTGAATCAGGATATGTGCGATTGGGCCATGCCTGGAGAAGCGGATGCCGTCGTTTCGTTCTGTGACAGCTTGAACTATGTGACGGAAGAGGACGACGTGAAGCGTGCTTTTCAAGCTACCTATAACAACTTGAGATCTGGCGGCGTTTTCTTGTTCGATGTGCTTCATGTCCGTCAATTCGAACATTATGCGGAGACCCAGCCTTTTGCCTATGATGATGAAGATATCTCTTACATTTGGTTTTCGGACTATGATGAAGAACGCCAGGAGATTGAGCACCAACTGACCTTGTTCGTTCGTCAGCAGTCTGGAGGCTTGTACGAGCGTATTGACGAGGAACATGTTGAACGCGCCTATGATCCAGATTGGTTAGAACGTATGCTGAAAGAAGCTGGTTTCGGTCATGTCGAGCAATTTGCGGACTTTGAATGGCAGTCGCCGGACGAAGAGTCGCGGCGAATCTTTTTTGTTGCAGTGAAGCCATAAAGATAGATGTGCATAGTTTCTGAAGATGCACGTGAGATGCACATTTATCCGTCGTGAGATGTAGAATTTGGTGTTACTTTCTCAATTCAAGGCGAATGAACAAGAAAGATTTGGAGTTGCATGGCGATCATTGACAATAAGAAAATTTTTCATTATGATATAGCTACTTGCATCTATTTGGATGCATCATAATCATATTCAAGCTGAATAGGTAGAATGGAAAGACTTCGAAGAGGAATAGTACCTTAGGTCCCATCTTCAGAGAGCCGGCGGTTGGTGCAAGCCGGTGATGGTGCAGAAGCGAACTCACCTCAGAGTCGCGCAGCAGAATCAGGAGCGGTAAGCTGCGACGTATTGCCAGCGTTAATGGTGTAAAGGGAGTGGATAGCAAAGCATGCTGTCCGCTAACTAGGGTGGTACCACGGGAATAATGCCTCTCGTCCCTAGCGATTATCGCTAAGGATGGGAGGCTTTTTTAATCACATTTATTCATTGCCACAAGTATGACGGACATGCGCGAGCAGCCGTCTGGGCATCGTAGGAGGAGTAAGCATGAGTCAAGAAGCGAAGCAGCCGCACGGTTACGTGCCGCAGCAGATCGAGCCGAAATGGCAATCCTATTGGGATGAACATAAGACATTTGCAACGACAGAAGATGAGAACAAGCCGAATTTCTATGCACTGGATATGTTCCCATATCCATCTGGCGCCGGACTTCATGTAGGACACCCGGAAGGATATACGGCTACAGATATCATGTCTCGTTACAAGCGCATGCAAGGATACAATGTCCTTCATCCGATGGCATGGGACGCATTCGGCCTTCCAGCTGAGCAATATGCGATCGATACGGGACAGCATCCGCGTGAATTCACGGTGAAGAATATCGACAACTTCCGTCGTCAGATCAAGTCATTGGGCTTCTCTTATGATTGGGATCGCGAGTTCAGCACGACTGATCCGGAATATTACAAGTGGACGCAGTGGATCTTTATTCAGTTGTACAAGAGAGGACTCGCTTACGTTGCAGAAGTTCCTGTTAACTGGTGTCCAGCTCTCGGTACAGTACTTGCGAATGAGGAAGTCATTGATGGCCGTTCGGAGCGTGGTAACCACCCAGTTATTCGTAAGCCAATGCGCCAGTGGGTATTGAAGATTACGGAGTATGCAGAGCGTTTGTTGCAAGATCTGGATGAGCTTGACTGGCCGGAGAGCTTGAAAGACATGCAGCGCAATTGGATTGGGAAGTCCAAGGGAGCTGAAGTTCGCTTTGTTATCGACGGTCACGAAGAGGAACTGGTTGTATTTACAACTCGTCCAGATACGCTGTTCGGTGCAACTTACTGTGTCATGGCTCCTGAGCATGAGCTTGTCGAACGCATCACGACAGCTGAACAGCAAGCTGCTGTGAAGGCATATCAAGAGCAGGCGGCACGCAAGAGCGATCTGGAGCGTACGGATTTGGCGAAGGATAAGACGGGTGTATTCACAGGCAGCTATGCGGTGAACCCGGCGAATGGAGCGAAGCTTCCAATCTGGATCTCGGATTATGTGCTTGCTGGATACGGTACAGGTGCAATTATGGCTGTTCCTGGACATGATCAGCGCGACTGGGAATTCGCGAAGCAATTTGACCTGCCGATCATCGAAGTGATTGAAGGCGGCAATGTACAGGAAGAAGCATATTCCGGCGATGGAGCTCATGTGAATTCAGAATTCCTGAACGGAATGGACAATGCGGCTGCAATGGCGCGCATGATTGAATGGCTTGAAGCAGAAGGCAAGGGCGAAGGCAAGGTAACGTATCGCCTGCGCGACTGGTTGTTCAGCCGTCAACGCTACTGGGGAGAGCCGATTCCAATTCTTCATCTGGAAGACGGAACAATGAAGCCTGTACCGGAATCCGAACTTCCGCTTACACTGCCGGATGTCGATCAGATTCGTCCATCAGGAACTGGAGAATCTCCGCTAGCGAATGTAGACGAATGGGTGAACACAGTTGATCCAGAGACGGGTATGAAGGCTCGCCGTGAAACGAATACAATGCCGCAATGGGCGGGAAGCAGCTGGTACTACCTGCGCTACATCGATCCGCACAATAACGATGAAATCTGCTCCAAAGAGAAGCAAAAGAAATGGCTTCCAGTTGATTTGTACATTGGAGGCGTTGAGCATGCGGTTCTTCACTTGCTGTATGCGCGCTTCTGGCACAAGGTATTGTTCGACCTTGGTGTCGTAGATACGAAGGAGCCATTCCAGAAGCTTGTTAACCAAGGGATGATCCTTGGTACAAATGGCGAGAAAATGTCTAAGTCCCGCGGCAATGTCATCAATCCAGATGATATTGTGAACGAGTTCGGCGGCGATACGCTGCGCATTTATGAAATGTTCATGGGTCCACTGGAAGCGACGAAGCCATGGAACACGAATGGTGTAGAAGGAAGCTACCGATTCTTGAGCCGCATCTGGCGCTTGTTCATTAACGAGGAGACAGGAGCCCTGAACAGCAAGATTGCTAACGGAACGGATGGAACAGATCCGGCCTTCGTTCGTACATGGCACAAGACCATCAAGAAGGTGACGGAAGACATCGAAGGATTCCGTTTCAATACGGCAATCAGCCAATTGATGATCTTCATCAATGAGGCGTATAAGACGGAGGTTCTTCCACGCCAAGCGATGGAGAACTTCGTTCAATTGCTGGCACCGCTCGCGCCACATATCGCGGAAGAATTGTGGCAGCGTCTTGGCTACCAAGAGTCGATTACGTACGCTGCGTGGCCGACTTATGATGAGTCGCTTACAGTTGATGCGGAAGCAGAAATTGTTATTCAAGTGAATGGCAAGATTGTATGCCGTGCAAATGTAGCAGCAGATGCTGACGAAGAAGCAATGCAGCAAAAAGCGATGTCCCTCGCGAACGTTCAGGATGCCATCGCCGGCAAGACGGTTCGCAAAGTCATCGCAGTAAAAGGCAGACTTGTTAACATTGTGGTCGGTTAAGTTCTTCGCCAAATAGTTGGGATTCGACCTTGTGTAGATCCTCCTCATATTTGGCATGGGTGACTTGAATGAGCTGCTGGAATACTCCATCCAGCTCACCATCCAACAGACGGAGCGCCTCGGCGGTAATGCCGCCGGGGACTGCTACCCGCTGTCTCAAGTGCTCAAGGCTGAATCCTCCCTCCGTTAGCAGCTTGCCAGTACCAAGCAGCATCTCGCTGGCCAGGCGCTCTGCCTCATTCCTTTCGATTCCTGTAACTTCAACTGCAGCCTCTATCCATTTCTGCACGAAAAAGGCGATAAATGCCGGCCCACAGCTTGAGATATCCGAAGTGATGCGCGTATACTGCTCGGATACCTGAACTGGACGGCTAATGGACATCATCAACTGTTCCAATAGCAGCCTGTCTTCTGTTTGAATTCTGCTTCCATACATACATAAGGATGCTCCGCTCCATACATAATTCGTAACACTTGGTATAATTTTTGCTATCTTGCAGGACAGCTGCCGCTCCAAATGGCTAATGAGCACTGGACTCGTTATCGATACAACGATGAGAGAAGGCTTTACATATTGTGCGATTTCGTTCAGAACGGCTTTGAATTCTGAAGGCTTCACACATAAAAAGACGATATCGCTTTCTTGTACAGTTTCTACATTGCTGCTGGCCAATTGCAGCCCAGGATATTGCGCAGCTAGCTGTTGAACTTTATTCCTCGTGCGATTGCTTGCGATAAGTTGAGATGGTTCCAATGCACCTGATTGAATAAGTGCTTCAATGATCGTAGACCCCATGCTTCCCGTACCTATAAACCCGACTTTCAAGTACGTTCCCTCCCTTTGCTTCTGCCTATTCCGCTGTTGTCGTAGGACGTGATTATGTTCACTTCGTATTCATTTGTGATGAACACAAGTTTATCAAGCTTATTGATCCATATGATGACATGGTTGACCATTATGCCGTCATTCGCTGACGAAGGGTGTGGTGACATGAGAGAAGGAATGAGGAAGACCGGAGCATTGCCAATGCGCTGGCTAATTGCAATGAGTCTAGCAGTAATCGGTGTTGCAATCTGTATGTGGATATGGGTGAAGCCGCAAGGGTCACTGCAAGCAGGGACTTGGACGGATTTGAATGATGAGATTGAATCGATGATGGCTGCTGAAGGGAAGGAAGCCCAGATCACGGAATCGAAGATGTCTTCGAAGTCGATTCCCGCTGCGGAACAACATGCACAGAACAAGCAGCAGTCTTCCGTATCGACAGTAGCCCATAAGGATGATGGTGCTGACACGGGAAAGGGAGGACAATCGGAGGCCGCCAGTTTACTTCCTTCAACGGATGTCCTTAAGACGGAGAAGGAGCATTCCAGTGCGGCTGGGAACAAGGGAGCTAAGGGAGCTGTATCCCAACTTCTCAACATTAATGAAGCTGATGCATCTGCGCTGGTGACACTTCCAGGTATTGGACCGAGTAAAGCGAAAGCAATCATTGAATACCGTGAGAAGAAGGGAGCCTTCCGCCACGTTGACGATCTGATGAAGGTGAAGGGAATCGGCAAGAAGATGATGGCCAAGATCCGGGATCAGGTACGTGTGGAATAAAATGCGTGAAATGTGCAACATTGTGATGTCTTTAGTTGCATGAATGCGCAGGCCTGCTTACAATAAGGGTAACATACACAACATAGACAAAGGCAGAAGAATGGGGATTGGAGTTATGACAACGACTATGCGCAAAGACTGGGATACGTATTTTATGGATATTGCCTATATGGTGTCTACTCGCTCGCGCTGTCCAAGACGGCATGTGGGCGCTGTGCTCGTACAGGGCAAGAAGCTGCTTGGTACCGCTTATAATGGCGCTCCGATGGGGATTCCTGACTGCAGTGAGGCTGGCTGCATGATCGCAGAACAATATGAGAAAGTTGTCGTAGACGGCGAAGCGCAGATGGTTAAGAAGCAGCGCTGCATTCGCACGATCCATGCAGAACAGAATTTGCTGCTATTCACGGATCGGAATGATAGAGAGGGATCTACGGTATACGTGACGGATCAGCCTTGTTGGACATGTGCCAATATGCTCGCCAATAGTGGTGTTGTCGAGATTGTTTATCACCGTCCTTATTTGAAGGATAGCGATAAAGTGGCTGCGATGATGGAGCATAAAGGAATTGTGTTCCGTCAACTTGATCATTATCATCCGCCAGCAGAGTCGGTAATGGATGAAGTTAGCGAATAAATGTATCGTTCTGAATAGGGATGAGGAAGAACCTCTGTGCTCAAGCAGCACTGTTCGTTTCGCAATTAAATGCGAAGAGCAGTGCTGGCGAGTATGGAGGTTTTTTGTGTATGGGTAGGGGGGATGGTATGCTGGCACGTCGACCGTTGGTTGTGGCTGCCTGTATGATGGCCGGAGGCTTCCATCTAAGCGCAGTTCTCTCGAATGGAGAGGCTTGGATTGCAGCTCTCGGAATTGTGCTAGTATTGCCGCTTTGTGTCATAGGAGGCTGGTGCAGACGTATGCAAGCAGTCTTGTATGCGCTGCTGCTGCTTATGGCTGTACTCTATTATCAGTTGACGGTGAACAGTGGAGATAGTGTCTGGTCGTATGAGGGAGTTAGTTCTTATGTAGATCAGGTACAGGAAGTGAATGGAGAATGGGAAGGGGTGATCCTAACCCCGCCAGAGCTGGACGGAGATCGGATGCAGTTCCAATTCGGAGTTACAGGCTGGAGAACACCAGAAACGAAGCGCATGGAAAGTGTAAGGGAGACGCTGCTAGTTCAAATCAAGTTATCTAGTAAACAGGAACTGCAACAGGTGCATCAATGGAACCGAGGGCAATTGGTGCGTATACAAGGTAAGCTTGAGGCTCCCGGCGATGCGGGGAACTTTGGCGGATTCAGCTACAGAGACTATTTACATACTTTGCAAATCGATTGGTTGTTGAAGGTGTCGGGTTTACAGCAAATGACCTCGCATACAGCACTTGAGACGATCTCTTCCTATGCACCTACTATCATGTGGAATCGAATGCTGGCATATGTGGATCAAGGCAGGGAGCGTCTGGCTGCGATATTGGAGCATATGTACAAGCAGCCTCATAGCGGCTATATGCAAGGGCTTATCCTGGGAACACGGGGAGATATGGATCCGGATATTTATCAACAGTTCTCGCAGTTGGGACTTACCCATATACTTGCCATATCTGGATTGCACGTAGGTGTACTTATCGGAGCTCTATTGTATCTCTTCCGATTGCTGCGCATGACGAAGGAGACGGGCATATTGATCACGATGGGGTTCATCCCGATGTATGTATTGTTGACGGGGGCGTCGCCATCGGTTATTCGTGCAGGTATGATGGCTTTCCTAGCCCTTTATGGGGCGAAGAGAGGCTGGTTGAAGGATGGGCTGCATCTTCTGGCAGCTGCCTTCATTTTCATGGCGGTATGGCAGCCTCGTTATGTACTGCAGGTCGGATTTCAATTGTCTTTTATTGTCACGGCTGGGCTGATTTTATTTGTCCCCCTCGCTATGAGGCTAATGGCTTCTTTGCCGCGGACATTGGCCAGTTCGCTCTCGGTTACACTGGTTGCACAAGCTGTTTCGCTGCCTCTTACCGTCTATTACTTTAATCAATTTTCGCTGTTGTCCTTTTTGGCTAATTTTGTTATTGTCCCCCTCGTCAGCGTTGTTGTGCTTCCAATTGGCTCAGTATCGTTGATTGTCGGTTCACTATATGAACCTGCGGCAGTACCGATCGTTTGGCTTGTTGAACGGTTGAATGAGGTTACGTTCCAACTAGTGTATTGGCTGGCACAAATGGAAGGTGCTACGATCATATGGCCGACCCCTCCATTATGGTGGATCGCTCTTTACTATCTCGGATTCGCCTTGGCGCTGACTTCTGTTCGGCGTTGGTGGGATGCGAGGCAGATTAACCGCAGAGAAAGAGATCGAGGGCATAATTTGAACCATGCTGATGATACACAACCGCTCGATTTTATCCAGCTCCCGGTAGGCGGATATCGATATAGAGGAGCAATTGCGCTTGCAGCCGCTTGCTTGCTCGGGTTCATCGTGCTGCAAGGATATTCCATGGGGCGTTCGAATGATGCAGTTGTTAGTTTTATCGACGTCGGTCAGGGTGACAGCATCTTAATCTCGACGGCTTCGGGCAAACACATGCTTATTGATGGCGGGGGTACTGTGAATTTTCGCAAGCCAGAAGATCGCTGGCGGGAACGCAGAGTGCCCTTTGAGGTAGGGGAGAAGGTAGTTGTTCCGTTGTTGAAGCAGAGAGGCATCAGAGAATTGGATGCTGTTCTGTTAACGCATGCCGATCAAGACCATGCTGGGGGATTGCAAGCTGTACTGAAGCATATCCCGGTGAAGCAGTTCATTATGAACGGGACATGGAAGTATTCCGCCTCGATGAACAGTCTATACCGCACTGCGATTGATCAAGGGATCCCTATTCGCAAATGGGAAGCAGGCCAGCGATGGGAGCTAGATTCGTGGAGCTCCTTAGAGGTGATGTATCCTTATCCTTCGACGGATGGTTCTACCCTCGACTTTCAAGACAATCAGAACGAGGCCTCCCTTGTCGTCCAATTGACACTTACCCATCCAACAAGTAGGAAGCAGGCAGTATTCATGCTTACAGGAGATCTGGAAGCCGATGGGGAGAGGCAGATGCTCGAGCGTGTTTCATTCCAGCGATCGAAGTCTATCGACGTCTTGAAGGTGGCTCACCACGGAAGCAAAACCTCTACTACACCTGAATGGCTTGAGCAATGGAAGCCCCAGATAGGGGTCATATCGGCAGGGCGCAATAATCGATATGGACACCCTCATCCGAAAGTGCTGGAAACGCTGCATGATGGGAAGGTTCCTGTGAAACGAACAGATATAGAAGGGGAGATCCAATTCAAGCTGACGCCTAGTGGTTTGAAGGTGAGGGCGAAGCGTGATAGGATACATTTATAGAAGGGAACAGACAGCACGTCACGAGACGTGCTCTTTTTCCTGTATCTTTCTTCTATTTTTTAAGTTTCATTACATTTTGATATGCTTTTCAGGGTGTTTTTTGCTATGCTAATCTTGAATTATTGAAGGGAATTTTATGTATTAAAATTATTCTACAAATTGGTAACGATCATCTGCAACCATTTCAGACGTTCTCACGTCAATGGATATGCAAGAGAGGGGGATCAAGGTGGTAGAGCCAGGACTCATTCGATCCGCTCAGTCTGGCGATAGAGACGCGCTTATCACTCTTTTGCGGGAAATCGAACAATATGTGTATCGAACTGCTTATTACATACTGAATAATGAGCAGGATGCACTGGACGCGTCCCAAGAGGCCTTAATCCGGATATATACTAAAATTCAATCGTATGAGGAGAAAGCACAGTTCAAGACTTGGGTACAGCGCATCGTGACGAATATTTGCATCGACAAATTCCGCCGCACGAAGCCGACTGTATCGATAGAGGAGCATAATCTCACATTCCTTGGCAATGAAAGCGTAGAGAGGGATGTCCTATCCTCCCATGCAGCGCATGATATACGAGAAGCGATTGACCAACTGCCGGAACATCACCGTGCTGTCGTTGTTCTTCGCTACTTGCAAGATTTCTCGTATAACGAAATTGCTGATAGCTTGAATTTGCCTCTCAATACGGTGAAATCATATCTATTCCGCGCCAGACAACAGCTGCAGACTATGCTGCAAGATTACGAGAAAGGTGGTGTGCGAGGATGAACTGTTCAGAGGTGATGGAACTTATGCAGCGGAAATTGGATGGAGACTTGAATGATTCGGAACAGCACCTTCTGACTGAGCATATTAACCATTGCCCCGCCTGCAGTGAGATGGCTAGGCGATTGGAACGGCTCCATACGGAATTAGTTCAGCTGCCTAAGGTCGAGCCGAAATTCAGCCTAGTTGATGCAATTATGCCAGCGCTGGATATCATTGATCGAGATGAGCAGCTAGCTGCGGTCGAACCAAATGCAGAAGCATATCCGCAAGAGGCTGTGTCAGCGGGCCATGCAGCAACTGGATCGCCTATCAAGCCGCGTATCGTCAAGGGAACTGCGACGCCTCAATCAACTCAGCAACGTTGGTTCGAACGAATCCGCTGGCGTGCGACCAGCGCTGTCATCGCAGCAGGGCTTGTGCTTGGTCTATTTATTGTCAACTTCAAGCCGCCTACAGAGGAACAGGCTGGCGAGTTTAGTGAGCTTAGGAACGAGCAGCTCATGAAGACCGAGACTGCAGACAAATCCGATAGTTCTCAAGTTACGAAATCCGAATCTAGCTCTCCGATGAAGGAAAAACCGTCGAATAACGATCCACAGAACAATTCAACCGAACCTTCTTCATATGCGACAACAGAGGAAACGGGAGAAGCGGATAAGGAGAAGTCTACTCAAGATAGACAGAAGGAAATGAAAGACTCATCCCAACAGAAGATCGGCATTCCGACACCGAAGGATGTGGAGCCGAAAGAAAGCACTTCTCATCCTAAGAAGGATCAGGAGACAGTTTCAGCAGATCGTTCTGTGGCAGGTGGACAGACGCGAACAAGACCGGATGCAGACAAACAGCCGCCAAATCAAGATGGGCAGAAACAAGATGCGAAGAAGGATCCACAGCAGAAGGATACAGAACAGGTTCTAGCAGAAGAGCCGCCGAAAGAGCCTCAGAAGGATGGAAGCAATAAGATGCCAGAACAGAAGGAAATTAATTCCTTTGTCGGCCCTTCTATTACATCTGTAGCCGAAGCGACGGCACCGAACGGCAGCCTTATGGCGACATGGGACAATGGACAGCTGCTGCTCTATAAGCTAAATGGTCAGGAGCGAACGAAGCTGCAGACGATTGCTGTAGCAGAGAAGCCATCTGAGCTGATTTGGTCGGCAGACAGCTCGAAGCTGACAGTTGTCGCATCCGGAGAGGATGGGAAGTCGAGTAAGCTCCAGTATGAACTGAAGAATGATGCGCTCGAGCCGATTGTGGACGCAGGCAATTCAGCGGAGAAAGAAGTCATTCAAGGATCAATTCAACAATCGAAATAAAAAGGGCTTACATGCAGGGCTATCATGCACACATTGTTACGTCCTTGCGTATAGTATGGTATCAAGAAGACAGAATGCTTTCCCGTACGTCGAATGACCATTTGTGCGGAGTTTCTAGAGCTTCGTGGCAAATGTTTATTATAGATGTTAGGGGACAAAGGGACTCGCGCAACAGTGATGTTGTGCCAGTCCCTTTGTTTTTGTGTCAAAGTCTGCTATGATGAGGTTCGTTATATCGTAAGGGGAGGCTAGCAATTTGGTAGATATTAAAGCAGCCGTCAAGGAAATTAAGCGCGGCTTTCCGCGCCCTATCTATATTCTGTACGGTACTGAAAAATATCGGATTCAGGAGTTCGTACAATTCTTAATAGAGCATGCAGTCGGAGAAGATAATCGTGAATTAGCCATTATGAAGATGGATACTTCGGAACACCCGGTTGAGGCAGTCGTTGCAGAGGCGGAGACGATGCCGTTTCTAGTTCCGCGCAAATGTATTCTGGTGAAGGATTCGACAGTATTCGCATCTGGGAAGGATGGCAAGATTGAGCATCAGACGGAGCGATTGCTTGAGTATATGGATAATCCAATGGACACGAGCATTGTTGTATTTCTCGTGCAGGCGGACAAGCTGGATGAACGGAAGAAGACGGTTAAGAAAGCCAAGACAGCTGGAGCAGTGCTTCCTTTCCTGCCGCTTAGCGCAGACGAGTTGACGATGTGGGTTCGCAAGGAAGCGGAGAAGCATGAGTGCTCGATCGAGGATGAGGCTATCCGTGCAATTCTGAACAGTGCAGGGACGAATTTGCAGACATTGTCGGCTGAAATTGAGAAGTGCTGCCTGTTCACAGGGAGAGGCGGAACGGTTGTGGTAGAGACCATCCACTCCTTGATTGCCAAGAACACAGAACAGAATGTATTTCAGCTTGTTGAGGATATTATCAAACGGCGAGCGGATCAGGCGCTTGATACTCTGCATGAATTGTTGAAGCAAAAAGAAGAGCCTATTAAGATTATGGCGCTTATCGTACGGCAATTGCGGATTATGGTACAGGTGAAGGAACTGACGAGCCGCAGCTTCAGTCAGCAGCAGGCAGCTTCCCAACTTGGGCTGCATCCATACGCCGTCAAAATGGCTTACGAGCAAGCGCGTGACTATGATGGAAATAAGCTGACGCAATGGATAGCGGAGGCGGCAGAACTCGACTATGAAATGAAGTCAGGCCGAGTAGAGAAGGTACTTGGCTTGGAGCTCTTCATTATGCGGATGTCCAAAGGAATAGCAAGAATACAAAAAGAAACCAGAAGATGAACGCCGAGGCGTTCATCTTCTGGTTTCTTCGCTTCTAGCTAAGTATGAAAAGGCTCCAGCTTACGCTTGTGCAAGCAGAGCGTTCAATTTCGTCGCCAAGCGAGACTTTTTGCGGGCAGCCGCGTTTTTGTGTACCAAGCCTTTTGTCACTGCTTTGTCCAATTTCTTGGAAGCCAAAGCGACAGCAGATTTAGCTGTTTCTGCTTCGTTGTTCGCCAAAGCAGTGTCAGCAGCTTTAACAGCTGTGCGAAGTGCTGATTTTTGGGAAGCGTTCAACAGACGGCGCTTGTCGTTTGTTTTAACGCGTTTAACAGCGGATTTAATGTTTGGCATTGATTTCACCTCCGTTGCATCGTAGTGCGACAACAGAATCCAATTCCCTCGTTCATAAGAAAAATAGATTCACAACTTAAAGTATTCTATCACGCCACAACTTAAAAAGCAATACATTTACCATGTTGGTATCGGAATACACGAACGATGGATAAGGAACGTTCAAAGCTCTGTCACGGTTGGCTTTAGCTTACATCATGATTCGTATAAGAAATGCGTCTGTGCGCAAAATATACGTTAGAAAATGATGTGCGTAGCGGGAGGCGTTTACCATGACAGCAGATTTGAAATCTTATTCAGTTCGAACCGACTTAGCATTAGAATCGAGAGAAATTGCTCAGCCGGACAGTGCAATTCCAATACCTGGGGTATCCGAAGAAGTGGAGGATGTTCGCGGGATTAAAGTAACGAAGATTCATGTTCAGACCGAGGAAGGATCACGAGCCATTGGCCGTCTCCCAGGACGATATATTACGATTGAAGTACCGGGTTTGCGGCGCAAGGATAGTCAGCTGCAGGATCGAGTGGCAACCAAATTCGCACAGTTGTTCGAAGGGTTTTTGGCAGAGGTCGGGGTGAATCAAGACTCCAAGGCGCTCATTGTTGGTCTAGGCAACTGGAATGTCACGCCGGATGCGCTTGGCCCTCTTGTCGTTGAGAACGTACTTGTTACTCGGCATTACTTCGAAATTATGCCGGATCAAGTAAGTCCCGGGTACCGAGAGGTAAGTGCAGTTGCACCTGGAGTACTTGGAGTAACAGGGATTGAATCAAGCGAAATTGTACAGGGGATTGTAGAACGGACGAAGCCTGATGTCATCATTGCGATAGATGCATTGGCGTCCAAGGCGCTCGAGCGAGTGAACACGACCATCCAAATTGCAGATATCGGTATCCACCCAGGTTCCGGTGTAGGTAATAAGCGACGTGGATTGACGAAGGACATTCTTGGCATACCGTGTATAGCAATAGGGGTGCCAACTGTCTGCTATGCATCCACGATTGTGAATAATGCAATTGATTATATGAAGGAGCATTTCAAGCAGGAAACGAATCAGACGAGAGAAATCCTTGGCATGCTGGACGATATTAACGAACAGGAACGGTTAATGCTTGTCAAGGAAGTACTGGAGCCGCTAGGCCATGATTTGGTCGTTACGCCGAAGGAAGTGGACGAATTCATGGAGGATATGGCGAATATTATTGCGAGTGGGTTGAATGCTGCACTGCATGATGCAGTCGATACGGAGAATGTGAATGCGTATACGCATTAAGTTATCCATAAATATGACGCGGTTATGCAATGGAATAACGCCACGACAATAACGAAAAAGATCGAGTTCTGGCCTGCTCAGTGTGCCTGCACTCGATCTTTTCGCTTGTTCTCTGACGATCCTATTAGTTACTCTCTTTCTATGAAGAAACGATATCTCATTTCATAGAAGTTACCTAATATAAAGGAATAAGTGATCATTCGTAAGTGCTTACTTCGTTGCGACGCCGCTTTGGCCTGTAATCGTTTGGCCGTACACAGGGTCAATCCCGCCTTCAAAACGAATGCGGATCGACATGCCCTCTTCAAACTGTGGTGTATCTGATACTTGGAAATGGATGTGCGGTTCGCTTGAATTGCCTGAATTGCCGCACTCTCCTAGCAGTTGGCCTTGCTTGACAACGTCGCCCTTTTTGACAACAACACTGCCTTTTTTGAAATGAGCAAGCATGCTGTATTCCCCGTTGCCATGATCAATGACCACGTAATTCCCCGCCATTTCTTTCTCATTCATGACGCCAACAGGACTATTGTCTGCAACATTGTTCTCAACCCGAACGACTGTTCCGTCTCGCGGAGCTACGACTGGTTGGCCAAATGCGTAGTAGCTTTCATTTTTCGTCGGATCGCCTTTGTAGCTGACTCCATCACGCTCCATAATCAGATCATAAGCATACCGCTGTCCCAATGATTCGTAATGATAGTTTAAGAACTCATTATTGCCGCCCCAGAGCACAAACCATTGTCCCACAAATGGTGGCTTATAGGCTTGTTTGGTTGGATGAAGATCAGATTCCCATTTGTGAAGCGGGTACATTTGTAATGTTACGATTTGATTGCCCGCTATCCCTGTTTGAACTCCTCGCAGCCCGGTTGCATCTGTCCATACATAGGATTCAATACCACTGAAGCTCTTGTGGGCGACAAGGGTAGGACGCTCGCCCTCTTTCCATAGTGCTTGAATCAGCTTCGGAAGATAGCCTTCCGGTATTGCTTCTTTCAGTTCCTTGGACAAATAGCGGTACAATTGCGAGCCGTTTCGTTCTTGGATCCATTTTGAGACCAGTTCAGCTGTTAGTTTATTAGCTGTTTCTGGTTGTACGGATACGATCTGTCCAGTTACGGACTTCTCAATCTCGGCTGTGCCTCCTGTTTTTTGTTCAGCTTGTGCAGGCAATGCTACAATCAGGCTCGTTGCGATGCAGGCGGTCAGTAAAGCAACTTTTCGTTGGGGTGCTCTCATCGTTTTCATCCTCCCTATTTTAATAAAATAAAGCTCGCCTTTTATTGCTATTGTAAAATGCGAAGCTGAACAGAAGGAAAACGGAAGATCATATGTTTCTTAATTTTGAAGCCATTCTGCCAATAGAGTTAAGGTTGCGTTAAGAAAGCGGTGATAAAGGGGACAGATCGGTGTGATACAATGGGCACAAAAGTAGGATAGAAATATAAATCTCACAGTGAATGGGAGATGGGGATATGAATTTGCAAGAGGCACGAATTCTCATCGTTGAGGATGAACTCGCGCTGAGCAAGATGGTTCAAGCAGTGCTGCAAAAGGAAGGCATGGAATACATAACTTGTGTCTCGACGGGGGAAGAGGCAATCCGTTGTATCGATAATTCACAAATGGATTTAATTATATTGGATGTGATGCTGCCGGGGAAGAGCGGTTTTGATATCGCTCCTTTTATTCGCCAGAAATGTGATGCCCCAATTATTTTTGTGACAGCGAGAACGACGGATTTAGATAAGCTAACTGGCTTTGCACTAGGTGGAGATGATTACGTTACGAAGCCGTTTAATCCATTGGAATTGGCTGCGCGAGCCAAAGCATTGTTGAAGCGTTATATGACGAATAAGGGGAAGCCAGAGCCTTCAACTGCTACTTCTTTCCCGGAGGTGAAGCGGATATACCGCTATGGTGACTTCCAGCTTGATGCGGCTGCAGGAGAGCTTCGTGTTCGGGGGAAAGTTACGGAGTGTCCGGCAATGGTATTTCAATTGCTGTTGTTCTTTTGCGAACACCCGAATCGGATTTTCTCGAAATCTGAATTGTATGAGCGAGTATGGGGGTATAATTCGCTCAGCGATGATAACACGGTCATGGTTCACATTCACCGAATACGGGAGCGAATTGAGGACCAACCGAGCAATCCGCGTCTGCTGGTCACGGTTCGAGGACTAGGATACAAGCTTGTCCCACCTGAGAAGGAAGAGGCCGATCAATCTGAGCCAATATACGCGCAGGGAGACAACAGATGAAGACGGGGAAGCGGTTGGCGTGGCATTATGGTGGTCAATGGATATTGATTGGGGCAATTTTGCTATTCTTCGTGTTGATTACCTTCGGCTGGATGGTCGATCGGATGAACGAGCTTGAACTTAATCGTAATTTTATGCGAAATGGGTGGGGGTTCATCTCGAACTCTATCTCAATAGATGATGAAGGTAGGGTTGCATGGGATGATGAATTGCTCAAACGCGTCAACACTAGCGGAGGATGGCTTCAAATTGTAAATGAGAAGGGAGACGTAATCAAGTCATATCATGTACCACCAGATGTTCCGGATCGTTATGCGACTGGGGAGATTACTGCCTACTCGGAGAAAAAAGTTCCTTTCCCTTATCATGTAGGCGTCTATGTAACAAGCATTAATAACCATACGATCACCGTATTATTTGGTGTCGATTCCTCCAAAGATATATTGCTCGAACGATGGCTGGCTGCCAGAGCGAAGGGGACGGAGCAGGCTTTTGCAGAGGCTGACAAGATGCTGCTTGAAGAAAAAGCCTGGGTTCAGCATATTAATGCGAATGGTAGAGAACTGCAATCATGGCGCAAGCCAAAAGAAGGGATCTCACAGTATGCCGCATACGATATTAGTCTTCGTAATGCGTATCCTGAACGATATGGCTGGAATCTATCCTACCGCTATGAACCGGGGACGAAGGAAACATGGCTGCTGTACCGCCCTCATATTTCATCGGAGTCATCGATCCGTGTCGCAGGGATCACAGTGAACAGCAGCACCCAATTAATTTGGATAGCCGTATCGGCTGTCATTGTACTAATGGTGCTTGTCTTTATTGGAATGGCATGGTGGCAGAGCGCCCGGCTTGCTAGACCGCTCCAGCATATTATGAATTGGACGGGGCAGATTCAGATCGGGAAATACAAGGAGCCAGTAAACGCGCGTGGAATCCCTCGTTCGCAGAAATCCAATGGTAAATGGAAACGGAACTATCGGATTTACGGGGATGTGATTCATGCGTTAGAACGCATGGCTCAGCGTTTGCAGGAAGCGGATGAAGCGCGGAAGGGGAATGAGAGACTGAGGGAAGAATGGCTCGCGGGCATCTCGCATGATATGAAAACACCGCTTGCATCCATTATAGGATATGCGCATCTCTTAAACGCTCCTCAATATAGATGGTCAGAGCAAGAAATCGCCGAATTCGCAAATATGATGAAACAGAAGGCAGAGGTAATGGATGAGCTCATTCAAGAGCTGAATTTAACCTATCGACTTCAAAGCGGGAGTCTCCCCTTGCAGTTGGAAATCGTGGATTTGCGGGATTGGCTCCGAGAAGAATTGAGACATTTGCAGCCGCTGCCCGAAAATGCGACCGAACGTATCGTCTGTTCGATGCCAGAAGAAGAGGTTCTGTTCTCGCTAGATCCGCGTTATTTCCGGAGAATGATCGATAATGTATGTGCGAATGTCTTCTTGCATAATCCGCCGGAGACGAAGCTGCATGTACAGGTAACCCGTAAGGAGCAAGAACTAGAGGTAATGTTCAGTGATGATGGGAATGGGATGGACGAGCAGACTTTATCAAACCTTTTCAATCGTTATTATCGAGGGACTTCTACGGATGAATCTGTACGCGGGTCGGGATTGGGGATGGCGATTGCTAAACAATTGGCAGAATTGCATGGGGGTACTGTGATAGCCAGAAGCATACTTGGCGAGGGAACATCTATCATTTTCACCTTCCCAGCTTCGGTAGACTCATAGAGTCTATTGTTATAGTGCTTATGTTGCTTATTTTACATTTATTAATTGTTCTATTTCATAGATTGTCCTCATAGATTCTAGTAAACGTACTCTCTTAGATGAATCATCCTTAGCTGAGCTGAGAGGGAATACGGATGAAGGAGGACAGCACATGTTTCGGACATTTAATGTAGGAAAGTGGAAGCGGAAATGGCTGCAGGCGCTTGTCATGGGGCGGACGTTTGCATTGTTGTCTATCGGAACGGCCATGTTTTTTATCGTATTGGGTCTAGGAGGGATGGCGGAGAATAAGCTGAATTCCTCTCCATTGTCTTCTATGAAGGGTGTTGCAGCACAACTCTCGACACGATTCTTCGTAGACATGATGGCCTTGGAGATGCCGAGTCTTCCACAAGGGGAGGGGGAGGCCACACTTACACGCAATCAAGTGGCTCAGTTCCTTGTAAGACTTGCAACGAACGTGAATCCGCTTGACCCAAAAACGCTGCTAGCTGGTGAAGTGCCAGGGATTAATAGAGATGCCGCAATTCCACTTCGTCTAAGTATTGGCAATCAGACAGGCATCGAACCGCAGGATTATCCAACGTCTTTAGACAAAGGTGGGAATGCACAGGGTGAGCATGGCGGAGAGCCTCCACAAGATGTGACGCATGGTGAAGTTATAGACGAGAACGATAATGGAACAGAAGAGCCGCCTAAGTCCACTGATCCACCAGCAAAACCAGGGACTGATAAAGGTAAAACTCCCACGCAAACAGAAGGGAACTCGAATTTACGCAAGGTTGTGTTCATCTATCATTCTCATAACCGTGAATCCTTCAATCCTTTGTTAAAAAAAGAAAGCAGCAATCCGAATGATCCCAAGAAGAATATTACGCTTGTTGGCAAGCGTCTGCAGGAGCAACTGGAGAAGAGAGGAATTGGAGCTTCCCATTCTAACAAAGACTATTCTTCAAGTGTAGAGGGCTACAACTGGAACATGTCCTATAAGTATTCGAAGCAGACGGTGAAGCAGGCAATGAGCGCGAATCAGGAACTGCAATTTTTCTTCGACATTCATCGGGATTCGAATAGACGCAAGGAATCCACTGTAACCATTAATGGGAAGGATTATGCAAGGGTTTATTTTATAATCGGACACTTAAATCCAAATTGGAAGAAGAATGAGCAGTTTGCGAATGAGATCCATGAACGTCTCGAGAAGAACTACCCAGGGATTTCCCGGGGAATATTCGGCAAGACTGCATTACAAGGCAATGGAGAGTATAATCAATCGCTTTCACCAAATAGTGTCGTTATTGAAGTTGGCGGTGTGGATAACACAATGGAGGAATTATACCGTACTGCTGACATATTAGCTGATTATATCGCAGACATTGTCCAGAAGAAAAAGGATGCCAAACCAGTCAATAAGCCAATTCCAAATCCAACGAACGGGAAAAATGTCGGCAAAACAGTGATGGGTAAAACGCAGTCGAAATCTGTGGGGACGAAGGGATAACCCAAGGGGGGGCGCTTGCATGACACGGTTTATGAAACAACTGATCGGCATCGTGGTATTGCTAACGCTTGGTGTATTTATCGGCATGGAAATCACTACTTCGGGGATTGAGCGCATATATGGCCCGATCAATCCATCCCGCATAACAAGCGCCCCAGAGTCGACTGAACGATATTCCAGGGCTAATTCGAATCGAGACAATCTGCCGACGGATAACCGCCGAATGAACGAAGACGCTGCCGCTAAAGACAACTCGCGTTTGACAGTTAATGAATCCATTCCTATAGAAGAGTATCGTAATACATCAGCAGATACCGAGCGTAATACGGCGAATAATCATGAAATTGATATCAACAATACGAATGTAGCGCCTCTTCCTCCAGTAAAAGATGCTGCTGTGAATCAATTGGCGGACAAGACGGCAGGTATGCTGCAGCGTGCATCGCAAGCTGGTATTCAAGCGGTTGTTGGCTTGTTCAATGGACTATTCTAAGCGACATTTGTGTGCCTCAAAGGTTACCAGGATGAGAGGATTGCATGCCCCCATTGCTGTTAGAGGGTCATTCCGGTATAATAAATAAATTGAATCTTGGCATAGTGGTGGGGGTATTGAAATCGAATGACGGAATTGCTGTCACGACAAAAGAAAATTCGGAATTTTTGCATCATAGCACATATTGACCATGGTAAATCAACACTCGCCGACCGGATATTAGAATATACCGGGGCGTTAACGTCCCGTGAAATGCAAGCTCAAGTACTCGATCAAATGGATCTGGAGCGTGAGCGTGGGATTACCATTAAATTGCAGGCTGTGCGCTTGAACTACACAGCAGATGACGGTGAAGAGTATATCCTGAACCTGATTGATACACCGGGACACGTCGACTTCACGTACGAAGTATCTCGCAGCTTGGCTGCTTGTGAAGGCGCCTTGCTCGTTGTAGACGCTGCGCAAGGGATTGAGGCTCAGACGCTGGCGAACGTATATTTGGCGCTAGATAATGACCTGGAGATCATCCCGGTTATTAATAAGATTGACCTTCCAAGTGCAGAGCCTGACCGTGTGAAGCAGGAGATCGAAGAAGTTATCGGTCTGGATTGCTCTGAGGCGGTTCATGCTTCTGCCAAAGCAGGTATCGGAATTAAGGAAATTTTGGAGCAAGTGGTGCAGAAGGTGCCTGCTCCAACAGGGGATCCAGAAGAGCCGCTTAAGGCGCTTATCTTCGACTCCCATTATGACCCGTATAAAGGCGTAATCGTGTACGTTCGCGTTATCGACGGTGCAATTCGCGCGGGCAGCAAAATTAAAATGATGGCAACGGATAAGACATTTGAAGTTATCGAGGTTGGTGCGTTCAAGCCGCGCATGTCAATTGTCGATGAACTTAATGTTGGCGATGTTGGCTTTGTTGTAGCCGGTATTAAAAATGTAGGGGATACTCGTGTCGGTGATACGATCACGGATGCGAAGAAGCCGACTCTGGAGCCGCTTCCAGGTTACCGTCGGATCAATCCAATGGTATTCTGCGGCTTGTATCCGATCGAAACATCGGATTATAACGATCTGCGGGATGCGTTGGAGAAGCTGCAATTGAATGATGCGTCTCTTACATTCGAACCGGAAACTTCCTCAGCGCTTGGCTTTGGTTTCCGCTGTGGCTTCCTTGGTCTTCTGCATATGGAGATCATCCAGGAGAGAATTGAGCGTGAATTCAATATTCCGCTCATTACGACAGCACCAAGCGTTATCTATCGCGTTACGTTGACGAATGGCACTTCTCTAGACATCGATAACCCGTCGAATTATCCAGAGCAGGGCAAGATCGATTTTGTAGAAGAGCCTTATGTCAAAGCATCTATTATCGTTCCTAACGATTTCGTCGGAGCGATTATGGAACTGTGCCAAGGCAAACGCGGTGATTTCGTGGATATGCAGTATCTGGATACGACTCGGGTAACGATTACGTATCAAATTCCATTGTCGGAGATCGTATATGACTTCTTCGATCAATTGAAATCAAGCACAAAAGGATATGCATCCTTCGACTATGAATTGTCCGGTTACCGCAGGTCTAATCTTGTGAAGATGGACATCATGCTTAACAACGAGCAAGTCGATGCGCTGTCTGTTATCGTGCACAAGGATCGTGCCTACCATCGTGGTAAACTCATCTGTGAGAAACTGCGTGGACTGATTCCGCGTCAAATGTTCGAGGTACCAGTGCAGGCGTCTATCGGAACGAAGATTATTGCGCGTGAAACGGTTAAGGCAATGCGTAAAAATGTTCTCGCGAAATGTTACGGCGGCGATATTTCCCGTAAGCGGAAGCTTCTTGAGAAGCAGAAGGAAGGGAAGAAGCGCATGAAGCAGGTCGGCAGCGTTGAGGTGCCGCAGGAAGCGTTCATGGCCGTATTGAAAATCGACGATAATTAATTCGGGGGAGGGGGCGGAACGCCTCCTCTTTTTTAGAAAGATCATTATTATAGATAGGCTGGTGTCATACAGCCATGAAAGGAGGGTCTCGCCATGCCGGCGAATCAACCTTCACCAGAGCAAGCATCAATACCGGCACGTGCTCCACGCGCGGTATATATTCATATTCCATTTTGTACGAACAAATGCCATTACTGTGACTTTAACTCCTACGTACTGAAAGGACAGCCTGTTATGGATTATTTGCGGGCGATGGAGCAGGAGATGGCATATACAGTGGAGCAGTATCCTCCAGGCGTCATTGATACGATATTTGTAGGCGGCGGTACCCCAACGGTCTTGACGCCAGATCAAATGTCTTACTTCTTGGAATCCGTTCGTAAGGCATTTCCGAACTGGAGTCCCTCGATTGAGTTCAGCATGGAATCGAACCCGGGTACGACGGATTTAGACAAGCTACGGGCGATGGGAGACGGAGGAGTGAACCGGATCAGCTTCGGGGTTCAGTCGTTTAATAACGACCTTCTTCATGGCATTGGCCGCATTCATAATACGGATGATGTGTATCGCAGTATTGAGAATGCGCATAAGGCGGGCTTCAGCAATATGTCCATCGACTTGATGTTCGGCTTGCCGAATCAGACGGTCGAAATGCTCGATCATAGTGTGACGAAGGCATTGGAGCTGAATTTGCCTCATTTGTCGATATACAGCCTGAAGGTAGAAGAGAACACTTTGTTCCATGCCATGTACCATCGCAATGAGCTTCCGCTGCCTAGCGAAGAGGATGAGCTGGATATGTATATGCTCATTATGGATCGGATGAAGGCAGCTGGATATGAGCAATATGAGATCAGCAATTTTGCGAAGCCTGGCTATGAGAGCCGTCATAACACCGTCTACTGGCGCAATGAGGATTACTATGGCATTGGCGCAGGTGCGCATGGTTATGTGAATCGGGGACGCCATCTGAACATTAAAGGCGTTAATCCCTATGTGGAGGCCTGCAAGCAGAGCTTGCCGAGACTCGATTCGTTCACCATTGAAGAGAGTGAAGCGATGGAGGACTTCATGATGGTTGGTCTTCGCTTGCTGGAGGGTGTGAGCAGCACACGCTTCGCGACGCAGTTCAATGGGGCGCTGCTGGATAAAGTATTCTCTGATCCGATTCGCCGACTGTTGAAACAGGGGTTAATCGAAGCTACAGATGACGGATACCGTTTGACGGAGCAAGGACTGCTGTTTGGCAATAATGTGTTCGGAGAGTTTGTAGGTACACTCACTGCGAAAGAATAACAGTGCGACGATAAGGATGGCTGGTCTCTAAACGGGCAACGGTATCACAATTGGTTATGTACTGTTGTAGTAGGTACAGTAATAGATACAATGATAGATAAAACGAGCTTGAGAACATGGATTTGTTTCTCTTGCTCGTTTTTTTTATTTGTTGTAAAAAGAGAAGGAATAATTCCGATATGGTGCCTGCCTGTAATAGTAGCTATGTCTGTAGAGGTATCATCTAGAATCTGCTCAGGCCTCTCTTCGTTTACGTATTTTACATAAAGAGTAATGGACATTATGTTGCTTGAAGTCGCTAATATGGCGGTTACACATAAGGAAGAAGCAGGTAAAAATAGTCTTGATAATATATGCAGTTGGTTGTATATTAATACGTACATATTTTGGAGTCGAACAGAGATGTACATCCATATATAGAGATTGGGTTGGAGGGACTATACTTATGGTAGCAACGATTCGCAAGGCAGATGAGAACGATATTGAATCACTGGCAGAGCTTATTCAATTTTATGCACAGCAAGGAATTATGCTTCCTCGTTCCAGAGAGGTACTGGCGAAGCAGATTGAGCATTTTGTCGTTGCCGAATGGGGAGGGGAGCTAATTGGCTGCGGCTCGCTCTGCCAGCTTGGAGCAGACTTGGTTGAAATTCGCTCATTGGGCATATCGCCTGATTTTAAAGGGAGAGGCATCGGAACAATGCTAGTGGATGAACTGCTAATAGAAGCAAAGGCGCGAGCTATCCCCAAAGTTATGGCCTTAACCTATGAATCGAAGTTCTTTCAGAAAAATGGCTTTGATATTGTAGAAAAAGAGATCTTCCCAGAGAAGGTATGGACGGATTGCATTCATTGCAGCAAGCTCCATTGCTGTGATGAGATCGCAGTGATGAAGGTGCTGGATTGAATTGGTGAAGATCCGGAAGTGGTTATATTAGAGACCCTAAATCAGGTACAAAAGGACTGACCCCGTCAAGTAGACAGTACAAAAAAATAAGAACTAATTAAGCGGTCTTGATCCTGAGTTCCATCGGACTGAGACCGTTTAACTTTGCTTGTAATCGTTCGTAATGTAAAAATGGATGTACGCCTGAGAAAGCCCTAATACATAGGAGTCAACTGATTTATAATGAAGATTGAGAATTAGGTAACGCCGTCGTCATTTTCACAAAGTCTTTTTTTGTTGTTGATACCGTATTTCTTAGCTGCAGCCATAACGCCCGAATTCTCCACTTTCGATTTCATCGAGGATAGTGAGTTTTCTGGAGCACTATAATTTTTATTGAGCATGAAAAAGTTCCCCTTACAGTAGCAGGTTTTATTGTGTCACCTGTCTACCGTAAGAGGAGCATTATCAGGTTCGCCGTTCATTGCTTTATCTTTTTCTTGTATAGCTAAAACGAATATTAAAATGTATAGAGTGAGGAAAGAAACAGTGGTTAAAAGCGCTTCAAATTGACTGAGTTCCATAACTCCCTCCCTACGCTCTGTACTTACGAGTTAATCGTTACCTCGTAATAAACAATCGGCAGCCAATGGATGTTGAGGGTCACGCCTCTACCGTGATTGTAGTAATCAAAGTCATTGGCTATAACATTCCCAGCGTAACCCCACATGAGATATATCATTTTAACTTGTCAAATTGAATAGCGATAATGAATTCTAATTTATTGTAGTTGTTTTTGATTTTTTAGTAGATTTATTTACCTCATTAACATTGTAAGAACACGAAACTCTAATTTTTAGACTACTATTCAGAGAATTCAAGCCAACATTTAATTGAAGATAAAGTCCTTAAGATATAGTGGTTTGGCAACAATCATGATGGATTCAATCCATAATACTGCTGAATACGGTTCTACATATAAAATAGGCACGCCCAAAGTACCGAACTGACTTGACAATGGTCTCGTCCGTTTGGTATTTTTGTATTAACGGTTAGCACTCGACGTTGATGAGTGCTAACGACTACAGCTAGAACATTCACGAGGAGGGAATGCGCATGTTGACGGAACGACAACGTATGATTTTGAATGCCATCATTGATGATTATATCCGTTTTGCGGAACCAGTGGGTTCCCGCAGCATCTCCAAGCGCGGCGATGTCGGATTTAGTCCGGCGACCATTCGCAATGAAATGGCCGATCTGGAAGAGCTCGGCTTTTTGGAGCAGCCGCATACGTCTGCAGGTCGCATTCCTTCCCAAAAGGGATATCGCTACTATGTTGATAACTTAGTCCAGTTGGATAAGTTGTCGAGTGAAGAGGTTGGCCGATTGAAATCCGCGTTCGCGGAAAAAATAACGGCAATGGAAGAAATCGTGCAGCATACGGCTTCGATATTGTCGCAAATGACGAACTATACGTCGATTGCGCTCGGCCCAGAAGTATTTGAAGCTTCCTTCCGCCATTTTCAGCTGCTTCCGCTGAACGAGGATACTGCAGTAGCTATTGTTGTTACCAATACGGGGCATGTTGAGAATAAGACAGTACCGATCCCTCCGGGGATCTCGGTGTCGGAGCTTGAGCAGGTTGTGAACTTGCTCAACGCGAAGCTCGTCGGTGTTCCATTATATAAGCTTCGTTCTCAATTATATACCGAGGTCGGCAATGAGATGGGCAGATACGTCTCTCATGTGCAAGAACTGATGACACTGGTTGAGAGTGTGCTCATCGGGGATGACAACCATCGTGAAGTATTCTTGAGCGGAACAACCAATATGTTGGCGCAGCCTGAGTTCAAGGACGTTGATAAGATTAAGACGATCTGGGAGCTGCTTGAGGAAACACCGACGCTTATCAAGGTCGTAGGCAGTGCGCCCACCGGTATCCAAGTCCGTATCGGGCAGGAAAATCCACATGAGGCGATTGCCAATTGCAGCTTGATTACGGCGACATATACGATAGATGGCCAGACGTTGGGTACGATAGGCGTATTGGGACCAACACGCATGGAATATGCGAAGGTCATCAATTTGATGAATCATTTAACGAGTCAATTTGCGTTGCTGCCGCAGCGCTGGAATAAATAACGAATCAAGGTAAAGGAGGCGTCGTCATGACTCAAGCAAGCGGACATGTGCAGGAAACCGATGAGCGTTATGCGACGCTTCTCAATAATGCAGGGGCTGTTCGTGCCTTGTGCGCAGCAGTAGAAGGAACGCTAGGTCCCAAGGGTCTTGATGTCATGCTCGTTGGGGGTGACGGCGAGGTCATTATTACGAATGACGGGGTTACGATTCTAGAGAAGATGGACGTATCCCACCCGGCTGCCAAGCTGCTCATTCAAGTGGCGCGTGCACAGCAGCATGAAGTAGGCGATGGCACGACTACGGCTACCGTCCTTGCAGGAGCATTGGTACAAGAGGGAGTAGCCCAAGTCACACGCGGTGTTCCAGCCGCTAAGGTGGTTACAGGACTTATGCATGGGGTTGCAGCCGCATGCGAGGAACTTCGCCATCGCGCGGTGCCGCTCAGCGGATGGAGTGATGATCGGCTCCATCGCGCTGTACATATAGCAGGACGAGAGCAAAAGGATATTGTGCAGCTCGTGCTTGAAGCCGGACAGGCGGTAGGCTGGGAACAGCTAGGACAAACGAATTATCGGTATGCAGACAGTATTGTCGCGCATGAGAAGGCAGAGAATGAATGGTTCCACGGTGTAATGCTCAAGCAGAAGCCGCTGCAGCGGGATTGGCTGCCAGAGCGATTGAACTGCCGGGTACTCGTATTGCAGGACAGCTTGGAGCCAGTGGCGCTTGATGAGCAGCTGCTGACGACGGAAGCTGGCTTCCAGCAGTATATGGCGGAACAGGCTCGTTTCATGCATATGCTCGAACAACTGCACGAGCTTGGTGTAGGATTTATCGTGCTGGAGCGCGGCATTCATCCCGATGCGGAACAATATTGTCTGGATCACGATATGATGGTCGTGCAGCGCGTAAGCCGCGAGGATATTATGCGCGTCTGCCGGCTAAGCGGTGCCAAGCCGCTGAAGCGCACAGCGCTTGCGAAGCAGCGCAGCGAGCTGGAGCCGCTGCTCGGGCGCACCGCCTGCGCTCGCTACGATGAGCGCCTGGAGCGCGTACGGCTGTATGCCCCGGCACCGCCAGGCCACACAGCCCGGAACGCCGAAGCCGGCTCCGTCCCGGATCCAGCTTCGGCGCCGCAGCGCCCGCAGGTGACGCTCATCGTCGGCGCAAGCACGCGCGAGGTGGTGGGCGAGCGAGTACGCATCGCCCAAGATGCCGCCTCCGCGCTGCAGGCCGCCATTCAAGGCGGCGTGCTTCCTGGCGGAGGCACGACAGAGGTAGCGCTCGCCTATCGGCTGGAGCGCTACCGCGAGAGTGTGCGCGGCATGGAGGCATTCGGCATCGCTGCCGTCGCACAGGCACTGCGCAAGCCGATGGCACAGATCGTGCTCAATGCCGGATTCAATCCGCTTGAGAAGCTGGAGGAGGCGCGCGCTGCGCAGCTTGCCTCGAACAATGATGCAATCGGCATTGACTGCGATTCAGGAGCATTGCTCGATTATGCACAGGCAGGCATTTATGACCCGGCAGCCGTGAAGCTGCATGCATTGCGCGCGGCAGGAGAAGTAGCCGCAGCGGTGCTTCGCATCCATACGGTAATTAAGATGAGAGCAC
This sequence comes from Paenibacillus sp. KS1, assembly GCF_001680695.1. Taxonomy (NCBI): domain Bacteria; kingdom Bacillati; phylum Bacillota; class Bacilli; order Caryophanales; family Paenibacillaceae; genus Paenibacillus; species Paenibacillus sp. KS1. The sequence continues at coordinate 50,796 of NZ_MAIS01000005.1, forward strand.
AATCCTGATTGGAGAACGCTCGCCTGATCCAAAACTAGGTAACAATGTATATGCAACTATAGATGAAAGTATTGAACTACGAAGGGGAGGTGAAGGGGTTGAACCCAGAAAAAGAAGAGAACATCGCAACTGAAACGATGAATGAAGAGGCGGCACAAGCTGCCCATAATCATACAGAAGACATTCCTGCTGCTGATAACGCGACAGCGGAGTCCAGCGAAGGGAATACTTCTTCGAGCGAAGGTGCAGTGGAGGATGCTGAGCTTGCCAAAGCAAAAGCAGAAGCAGAGGAATACCAGCAGCGCTTCTTGCGTGCGCAGGCAGACTTCGATAACTTCCGCCGCCGCACACTGAAGGAGAAGGAAGATCTCGCGAAGTATGCTTCTGCGAAGCTCGTTACCGAGCTGCTTCCTGTGCTCGACAACTTCGAGCGCGCACTTGCAACTGAGCAAGCGGCGAGCGAAGCTGAATCATTCATCAAAGGGGTAGACATGATCTTCCGCCAGTTGGGCCAAGTGCTGGAGCAGGAAGGTGTGAAGCCGATGGAAGCTGTCGGCCAGCCTTTCAATCCAGAATTCCATCAAGCGGTAATGACAGTCGAAACTGATGAATTTGAAGAAGGCACTGTAGTTGAAGAACTGCAGAAGGGCTACTTGCTGAAGGACAAAGTATTGCGTCCGGCAATGGTCAAAGTTAGCGGATAACGTGAACGTACAAGCCGGATTACACGGCCAATGTATGAGCACATCACATTAAGAAATTCATGATAAATGAGAATCGAAGTTAGTTAGAGGAGGATATATTCATGAGTAAAGTAATTGGTATTGACTTAGGTACAACAAACTCTTGCGTTGCGGTTATGGAAGGCGGCGAAGCTGTCGTTATCCCGAACCCAGAAGGTGCGCGCACAACCCCTTCCGTATTAGGTTTCAAGAAGGATGGAGAGCGCGTTGTTGGTGAAACAGCGAAGCGTCAAGCGATCACAAATCCTGATCGTACCGTTATCTCCATTAAGCGTCATATGGGAACAAACCATAAAACATCAATTGATGGCAAAGACTTCACACCGCAAGAGCTTTCCGCAATCATTTTGCAAAAATTGAAATCCGATGCAGAAGCTTATTTGGGCCAACCGGTTACTCAAGCCGTAATCACAGTTCCTGCATACTTCAACGATTCCCAACGTCAAGCAACGAAGGACGCTGGTAAAATCGCAGGTCTTGAAGTTCTCCGTATCGTCAACGAGCCTACAGCGGCAGCACTTGCTTACGGCGCAGACAAAGAAAACGATCAAACGATCCTCGTATACGACTTGGGCGGCGGTACATTCGACGTATCGATCCTTGAGCTCGGCGACGGCTTCTTCGAAGTTAAAGCGACAAGCGGCGACAACCAATTGGGCGGCGACGACTTCGACCAAGTGATCATCGATTACTTGGCTGCAGAATTCAAGAAAGAGCATGGCATTGACTTGGCTAAAGACAAAGCAGCTGTGCAACGCTTGAAAGATGCTGCTGAAAAAGCGAAAAAAGAATTGTCCGGCGTAATGACAACAACAATCAGCTTGCCGTTCATCACGGTTGTTGATGGAGTGCCTCAGCACTTGGAAGTAAACTTGACTCGTGCGAAGTTCGAAGAATTGTCTGAGAACTTGGTTGAGCGTACACTTGGCCCAACTCGCCAAGCGATGCAAGATGCAGGCATGACTCCTGCTGACATCGACAAGATCGTTCTTGTCGGCGGTTCTACTCGTATCCCAGCAGTACAAGAAGCAATCAAGAAGCTTACAGGCAAAGAGCCTCACAAAGGCGTTAACCCGGATGAAGTGGTTGCACTTGGTGCAGCGGTTCAAGCTGGCGTATTGACTGGCGACGTGAAGGACGTTGTATTGCTCGACGTAACACCGTTGTCCCTCGGTATCGAAACAGCAGGCGGCGTATTCACGAAGATGATCGAGCGCAACACTACGATTCCTACAAGCAAGTCGCAAGTGTTCTCGACTTATGCAGACAACCAAACGAGCGTAGAAATCCATGTGCTTCAAGGTGAGCGCTCCATGGCTGCTGACAACAAGACACTTGGCCGCTTTATGCTGGCGGATATCCCACCAGCTCCACGCGGAGTGCCACAAATCGAAGTTAGCTTCGATATCGATGCGAATGGTATCGTAAAAGTATCTGCACAAGACAAAGGTACTGGTAAGACTCAAAACATCACAATTACTTCCTCCAGCGGCTTGAACGATGAGGAAATCGACCGCATGATGAAGGAAGCAGAAATGCATGCGGAAGAAGACAACAAGCGCAAAGAAATGGTCGAAGTGAAGAACAGCGCTGACCAATTGGTATACACAACGGAGAAGACAATTAAGGACTTGGGCGACAAGGTTGACCAGGCTGAAGTAGATAAAGCAAACGAAGCAAAAGAAAAAGTGAAAAAAGCACTCGAAAGCAACAACGTTGACGAGATCAAAGCAGCAACAGAAGAGTTGACGCAAATCGTACAGCAGTTGTCTGTGAAGCTGTATGAGCAAGCTGCTCAAGCTCAGCAAGCAGCACAAGGCCAAGAGCCAGAGCAAGGCGCAGCGAAGAAAGACAACGTCGTTGATGCTGATTATGAAGTCGTAGACGAAGACAAGAAATAAGCTTTTCGATGGTGAGGTCAAAGCCGGGAGCACTCGGCTTTGACTTTCCTTTTGCAGTGAATTCGTATAGTCTTCTATAGAGGTATGCTACGAAAGCGTATGGGGGTGGAATAGTGGCGAAACGAGATTATTATGAAGTGCTTGGCGTTGCCAAAGGTTCTGGCGACGACGAGATTAAGAAGGCGTATCGCAAGCTCGCACGCCAATATCACCCGGATGTCAACAAGGCCGCGGACGCAGAAGACAAGTTCAAGGAAGTCAAAGAAGCGTACGATGTGCTAAGTGACAATCAAAAACGGGCGATGTATGACCAATACGGTCATGTCGATCCGAACCAAGGTATGGGTGGCGGCGGAGGCGACTTCGGCGGATTTGGCGATATCTTCGATATGTTCTTCGGCGGCGGTGGCCGCAGCAAGGATCCGAACGCGCCTCAGCGTGGCGGAGATTTGCAGTACACGATGACGATCGAATTCAAGGAAGCTGTATTTGGCAAAGAGATGGACATTACCATCCCGCGTACCGAGCAATGCGACACATGCTATGGTTCTGGAGCGAAGCCGGGAACGAAGCCAGATGCATGTACGACTTGCCACGGAACAGGACAGCAAGAAGTCGTGCAGAATACGCCGTTTGGCCGCATGGTCAACCGTCGTGCATGTTCGACATGTCAAGGCCGAGGCAAAATTATTCGTGAGAAGTGTGGAACTTGTCACGGTGCAGGTACTGTGAAGAAGCAGCGCAAAATTCATGTCCGCATTCCTGCGGGTGTCGATGATGGCGCACAGCTGCGCATGAGCGGCGAAGGGGAAAGTGGACTTCGCGGCGGGCCGAGTGGGGATCTGTATATCGTAATCCGTGTGAAACGCCACGAGTTCTTCGAGCGTGACGGGGACGATATCTATTGCGAGATTCCGCTTACGTTCGCGCAAGCAGCGCTTGGCGACGAAATTGAAATTCCGACGCTGACGGAGAAGGTGAAGCTGAAAATACCGGCTGGTACACAGACGGGCACGTTCTTCCGCCTGCGTAACAAAGGGGTTCCACGCCTGCGCGGTTCCGGTCAAGGCGATCAGCATGTGAAGGTTGTTATCGTGACACCGACGAAGCTGTCTGACGAGCAGAAGGAGCTGCTTCGCCAATTCGCGGAGAAGAGTGGCGAACATCCGAACTACGGCGGGAATGAAGAATCGTTCTTTGATCGGATGAAGCGTGCTTTCCGCGGAGATTAACAATAATTTCATACAACTGCGATTGGCCGATTTGTCTATACCATTTATCATTCATGTATATGTTCATAATTTCGGTCGGAGCATAGAGAAGGATCACAACGAACGTATTGAGATTTTCAATGCGTATGTTGTGATCCTTTTTATTGTTTCTTAGAGAACTATGTACGACTTATTTACGCCATATGCATAATCCGATGGAAACTGACTCAAGTTATGGAGGAGATATATTGATGACGAACCCGAAGGAGGCGCACCGATGAACAATTTCCATGATACGCATAACCGCCCCTCAAGCGCTTACAGCGAGCAGGCAGATGCGGACGTTAATCAACAGGTTGTCCCAGCGGACGGCAAGTTTGAGGATGTGGAATTTTCATATGAAGAGGCGGATCGCGATGACTTGAAGGCATTGGAGCGTGCGAATCAGGCCGATGAGCGTGCGGAACAGTCGTGACACGCATAACAGCTACTTTTGAGCATGCTTCGGCTGCAGATGTATGTGAGCGCAAGCTGGAGGCATTAAGAGGGCAAGACATACGTATTACGGCAGGCGACGACTATTACATGGTCAGCGCGGATGTTGAAGAGGACGTGCTGGATCGGGCCTATGCGCTCATCCGCGACCATTTAGGCGAAGCCTCCAAGTGAGCGCCGACAACTGAATAATGCGTTGAATGAATCAACATAAAGAGGAAAAACTCCACAGCGATAGCGCTCCTTAGTGAACGCTCGTTGTATGGAGTTTTGTTTTTGTGTACAATAAATAGAATGTGTAGCTATTTTAAGATGTATAGGAGGATGTACGATCGTGCATTGGCATGAATTAACGATACATACAACCGAAGAGGCAATTGAAATGATATCGAACTTTTTGCATGAGGCTGGCGCTGGGGGCGTGACGATTGAAGAATCGGGGACGCTTAACAAGCAGCGCGATACTACGTATGGGGAATTGTATCAATCTCCACTGAACGATATCCCTGAGGGACAAGCAGTCGTACAAGGATATTTTGCAGATGGAACGGATTTGAAGGAAGTAGAAGCAGTCATTCGTGAGCGCATTGAAGAACTCAGAAGCTATCAGATCGATCCCGGTGAAGCTTTAATTTCGTGGAAGACGGTTCATGAGGATGACTGGGCAAATGCGTGGAAGCAGTATTTCAAGCCAGCACGTGTTACTGAGCGATTGACCATTAAGCCGACATGGGAGTCCTATACGGCGCAAGAAGGTGAGCAGATTATTGAGCTGGATCCAGGGATGGCATTCGGAACGGGAACGCATCCGACGACCTCGCTCTGCTTGCGTACCTTAGAAAGTGTCGTTCAAGGCGGAGAAGATGTCATTGATGTTGGGACAGGCTCAGGCATATTGGCAATTGGAGCCTGCAAGCTTGGCGCCAAGCATGTGCTTGCGATTGATCTGGATCCGGTTGCGGTATTAAGCGCGAAGGAAAATACCAGCTTGAACGGTCTAGCCGATGAAATAACAGTGCGAGAAGGCGACCTGCTTAGTATTATCAAAACGAGCGGTACCGATGAGGAGCAGGAGCTTGGCGTGCAGCTTCCGGTTCAGATCGTAGTAGCCAATATTTTGGCGGAGATCATTCTGCTGTTCGTCTCGGATGTCTACGAAGCATTGCAGCCAGGCGGAGTTTACATCGCATCAGGCATTTACAAAAATAAAGAAGACGTCGTGGAGCAGGATTTGCTCGCGAAAGGCTTCATTGTTGAAGCGAAGCACCGGGAAGAAGACTGGATTGCATTCGTTGCGCGCAAGCCGTTTGAATAGAGGAGAGGGGACAATTTATGGATTTTCTAAATAGCCTGCTGGTAGTCAAGCTGGAGTTGCTGCCCTTTCTCGTACTGTCACTGTTGATTTCGTTCACTGTTCACGAATTTGCACATGCTTACTCCGCATGGAAATTTGGTGATCCGACAGCGAAGATGCTCGGCCGCGTCAGTTTGAACCCGAGGAAACATATTGATTTCCGTGGTATGCTGTTGTTCGTCATCGCTGGCTTCGGATGGGCAAGGCCTGTTCCTGTCAATCGGGACAACTTCAAAAAGCCGCGTGCAATGGGGATTGTTGTATCCGCAGTCGGACCGCTCAGCAACTTGCTATTAGCATTCATTGGTACATTGGTGCTTCATCTTGGATTTAAATTGGGGTTTGTCGATGTGGGATCTGGGAATCGGATCCACTTGGCATTATTTTATTTCTTGTCCTTCTTGATCTCGAACAATGTCCTGCTGTTCTTGTTCAACTTAATTCCACTGCCGCCGCTTGACGGCTATCGCATAGTGGAAGATTTGGCGCCGGCTCATGTACGTTCCCGGTTGCAGCAGATTGAACAATGGTCGATCTTTATCTTCTTGATTATCGTGTTCATCCCTGTGTTGCGGGATAAGACGCTAGGGCCTTTGTTCAGCTTGATCCAGCCGATCATGAGGGAGATGTCCCGAGCAGCTATGTTCATCGTAGGCAGTTAAGAATACCCGCGCAGCAAGCTGTCCACGCTGTCTAAGGAGTATCCAGAATACGAGTGAAAAATGTTGACAATGCTGGCGAATGCCGCTTAAAACGTGTATGATGAGGAATGTTGATTACGATGCAGAAATATTTTGTGCCCTCCGCGCAGTTCGGAGATCAAAGCATACAAATTACGGGCAATGATGCCCACCATATTATGAACGTAATGCGCCTCAAGCCTGGAGCTGAGATATTGGTCAGCGATGGGGAGAAGCGTGAGGCGGTCGTCGTGATTGAACAGTGCGGTGCGGATGGGGTAGAAGCTCGAATTGTCGAGATGAGGGACTTCGACCGAGAGCCGACCGTACAAGTAACCATTGCGCAAAGCTTGCCGAAAGGCGATAAAATGGAGCTTATCATTCAGAAATGCACGGAGATTGGTGCCGTGCATTTCATGCCGTTCATCTCAGAACGGACAGTTGTTCAATATGACAGCAAGAAGGAAGCGAAGCGCTTGGAGCGTTGGGGCAAGATTGCGAAGGAAGCAGCTGAGCAGTCTCATCGGAATGTTGTCCCGACGATCGCAACATCAATGAACTGGAAGGCCTTGACGGCCCAGTTCGCATCCTATGACCTTGTTCTTATCTGCTATGAGGATGAGCGAGGGACGATGCTGCGCGACGTATTAGAAGCGTTCGCACCTACACAGGGCGACATGCAGGGAAGTATGGCGAAGCAAGCTCGAATGATGATTGTCATCGGGCCTGAGGGTGGATTTGCTGCGCAGGAAATTCATTCCGCTGTGGAAGCTGGAGCACGATGTGTCAGCTTAGGCCGCCGCATATTGCGAGCAGAAACGGCAGGTATGGCTGCATGTGCCTGCATCATGTATCAATTCGGAGAAATGGGGGGAATGTGAACGATGCCATCAGTAGCATTTTACACATTGGGCTGCAAAGTCAATTTTTACGATACAGAAGCGATCTGGCAATTGTTCAAAAATGAAGGCTATGAGCAGGTCGACTTCGAGCAGACGGCAGATGTATACCTGATTAATACGTGTACCGTAACCAATACAGGCGACAAGAAGAGCCGTCAAATCATTCGTCGCGCTGTGCGCCGCAATCCTGACGCAATTATTGCGGTAACAGGATGCTATGCGCAGACATCGCCTGCGGAGATTCTTGACATTCCAGGCGTTGATCTCGTTATCGGCACACAGGATCGTGAGAAGTTGATGGATTACATTCGTGAGCTGCATGAACAGCGCCAGCCTATTAATGCGGTACGCAACATTATGAAGACACGTGCGTTCGAGGAATTGGACGTGCCTGATTTCGCAGAGCGGACGCGTGCGTTCTTGAAGATTCAAGAAGGGTGCAACAACTTCTGTACATTCTGTATTATTCCTTGGTCGCGTGGTCTATCCCGCAGCCGTGAAGCGGAGAGTGTGTTAAATCAGGCTCGCCAGCTCGTAGCGGCAGGCTACAAGGAGATCGTACTCACAGGGATTCATACCGGTGGGTACGGCGACGATATGGAGAACTATGACTTGACCGATCTGTTGTGGGATTTGGACAAGGTAGAGGGGCTTGAGCGTATTCGTATCAGTTCCATTGAAGCCAGCCAAATTGATGATCGCATGATCGAAGTACTGAACAAGTCCTCGAAAATGTGCCGTCATCTGCATATTCCGCTTCAAGCGGGCAATGACGAAGTATTAAAGCGTATGCGCCGCAAATATACGACACAGGAATTCGCGGAGAAGATTGCTCGTATTCGTGAGGCAATGCCGAATGTGGCGATTACGACAGACGTCATTGTAGGCTTCCCAGGTGAGACGGATGAGCATTTCCGTCAAGGCTATGAATTTATGAAGCAAGTGGGCTTCTCTGAAATGCATGTATTCCCGTATTCGAAGCGTACAGGTACTCCGGCTGCGCGCATGGAGGATCAAGTGGATGAAGAAGTGAAGCATGCTCGCGTTCATGAGCTGATTGATCTGTCTGAACAAATGCAGCTGGAATATGCACAGAAGTTCGTTGGAGAAGTTGTCGATGTGATTCCAGAACGGAACACGAAGGGCGATGAAGGTGCTGGCATGCTGATGGGCTACTCGGACAATTACCTTCAAGTAATCTTCGAAGGAGATGAGTCCTTGATTGGCCAATTATGCCGCGTGAAAATTACAGAAGCGGGCGTGAATGAGAATCAAGGTATTCTTACGCGCGTCATTGGCCAGGAGCCAAATGTTGCTTCCTAATCACCTTGTCTAACATAGGATAGGCAATTGGAAATAGAGAAATATAGCAATAAGCTAGAGAACGAAACAACCGAAACCACTGAATAAAGAATCGAGGAGGATTCTCCGCTCGGCAATGGCTGAATGGATGAAATCCTCTTTCTTTTCGGTTAGGATATATACATAGGAGTAACGAACATAGATGGAGGTGCGCGAGATGAAGGAAGTATCCGCAGGAGGAGTCGTTTACCGTAGAAGAGGGGAAGGAATTGAGATCCAACTGATTCAAGATCGGTATGGCAAGATCTCGCTGGCCAAGGGCAAGATGGAGGCCGGAGAGACGATTGAACAGACGGCGTTGCGTGAAATATGGGAAGAGACCGGGATTCATGGACGAATCGATACCAAACTCGATACCATTTATTATCAATATGTACAACCACAAGCGGGTACAATTGATAAAGAGGTGCATTATTTCCTCGTTGAGGCAGAGGAAGGCCAGCTTCATGCGCAAATTGAGGAAATTCGCAGCGTAGAGTGGTACAGTCCGCAAGAAGCGTGGGAGAAGCAGCGTGAGTTCGGATATGATAACAACGACCACATCCTGCAAAAGGCATTTGAAGAATTGTCCATATCCGTAAATCTTTAATTCTCTGCACATTGCAGGAAGGAGAGAGTTTGCATGACGGATCAGCTTCAATTGGCACCATATATCGATCATACCCTGCTAAAGCCGGAGGCGACAGCGCGCGATATTGAGAAGCTGTGTGCGGAGGCGAGCCGATATCACTTCTACAGTGTGTGCGTGAACGGATCTTGGGTATCCGCTTGTCGCGATCTACTGAATGGAACCGGTGTGAATGTGACGGCGGTATGCGGCTTTCCATTGGGAGCTAGTTCCAGTCAAGCCAAGGCATTTGAAGCGGCCCGGGCGGTAGAGGATGGGGCTGCTGAGATCGATATGGTTCTGCAGATTGGAAGCCTGTTAAGCGGAGATGTGAAGGCTGTTGAACAGGACATCGCCCAGGTTGTCCGGATGGTTGAGGGAAGCGTGATCGTCAAGGTCACCTTGGAGACAGGCATTCTCCATACAGAGCATAAGATTGCGGCATGCAAAGCATCGGAAGCGGCAGGTGCCCACTTTGTCAAAACGTCGACCGGCTTCGGCAAGGGCGGGGCAACGCTGGAAGATATTCGTCTGTTGCGGGCGCATGTGCCTGCGCATATGGGCGTTAAGGCTTCCGGCGGCATTCGGGATACCGCCGCAGCGCTCGCAATGATTCAAGCGGGAGCAACGCGCATCGGCACGAGTTTCGGTATTGCAATTGTTAACGGATCCGGTTCCAAACCGGCAGGTAACACAAAGGCAGGGCCAGGAGGGAACTTGCAATATTAAAAATGGTCTGGGCGTGTGCAATCTGACCGGCGGCGTCGGAGCTAAATACGGCGCTAAGCTGTCCGATTTGGCTGATAAAAGGATAGAATAGGACAGCGCCGCCAATGTTCAGCACGACATGGGTCCAGGCGACGAACTGTCCGCTTCTTGTCCCGCCAAGTGAAGCAATTACGGCTGTGAAGCAGGTGCCAACATTAGATCCAATTGCGATCGCAATGCCAACTTCAACGGGTAATGCCCCGGTAGCTGATAATCCCATGGCCATTGCAATAATAGCTGCACTGCTGTGCACGAGTGCTGTTATGACGACGCCCGCTGCCAGCGCCCAGAGCAGACTGTCGCTTGATCGTTCCAAGAACCAAGTGAATAGTCCGCGCTGCTGCAGCGGCTCACTAATCTGCTTCATCCATTCAATGCCGAGCATAATGAAGGCGAAGCCTGCTGCGGCAAGGGAGCCGAATTGGAGCGGCCGCCACCAAGAGGCGATGCGATGCAGCAGCTTAGGCTGATATTCGTCGGCCAATGCCCCAATGAACCATCCGGCTAAGGACAGGAAGAGGAGGGGCTTGGCGAATTGGCTTATATTTAGACCAATCAACTCGGTTGTCAGACAAGTGCCGATATTGGTGCCTAGAATGATGCCGAGCGTGCGGGAGAAGTTCATAATACCGGCATTGACCAGACCTATCGTAATGACCGTGATGGCCGTGCTGCTCTGCAGTACGGCTGTCATGCCTGTGCTGAACAGCATTCCATGTATAGGGGTGCGGGTAGAACGGTGTAGAAACCGCTGCAGGTAGGGGCCAGCCCAAGCATGCAGGGCAAGCTCCATCGTTTTCATTCCGAATAGAAACAGTGCCAATCCGCTAAGGAGCGGGAACCAAATTTCTTTAAACATGAAGGGCTCCTTTGTCATCCATAATTCGTCGCAATAAGCTATTCCATTCTATGCTTGCGAGTGGACAACCATGACATGCCATTGGAGCTGAGAGGAGAACTGTAATTGAATAGGCCTTATGTGAAATTAATCCGTTCGCGGAAAAAGAGAATTGAACGACCCCATCCTTGGGTATATCAATCAGAGATTGAAACAGTCGAAGGAAATCCTCAGCCGGGGATGCTTGTCGATGTCCAGAACGCTCAGGGGAAATACATTGCAACAGGCTATTATAATCCTGCCTCGCAAATTATGGTGCGCATCGTATCCTATGAGCCAATTGAAGCAATGGATGAGGCCTTCTTCAAAGAGCGAATCGAACGTTGTGTTGCACATCGTCAGCGCTTCTTGCCTGGAGCCAAGGCTTATCGCCTCGTATATGGCGAAGCAGACTTTCTGCCAGGACTTATCGTGGATCGCTTTGGCGATGTTCTCGTCGTGCAGATTGTGACGCTGGGAATGGATGTCCATCGGGAAGCGTTGGTGGCAGCCCTAGTCGATGTCATGCAGCCGCGCAGCATCTATGAGCGCAGCGATGTGCCAATTCGTGAGCGTGAGGGTCTTGAACTGAAGACAGGCGTGCTGTATGGAGATTGTCCGCGCCATGTCCAAGTAGAGGAGAACGGGCTTATCATCGAGGTTGATATCGTAGAAGGACAGAAGACAGGCTACTTCTTCGACCAGCGTGAGAACCGCGCTTCCATTGCGCCGCTTATGACAGGCTGGGGAGCTCGCAGCGGCATCCAAATGGGTGAAGTAGAGGCCGAGGATGGAACCGTGCAGAGCTTGCCACTCAATGCGAAGGGAAAGCCCGTTACATTCCCATGGTGGGATGGTGCGACGGTGTTGGAATGCTTCTCTCACACAGGAAGTTTCACGTTGAATGCTTGTAAATATGGAGCCAAGAAGGTCACTTGTCTCGATATTTCCGAGCATGCGATCGAGAGTGCAAAGCGCAATGTCGAACTGAACGGCTTTACAGACCGTGTCGAGTTTGTCGTTGCGGATGCCTTCGCCTATTTGCGTGAGCAGGTTCATGGCTTGGAGGAGCGCACGCAGCGGGCAAGCGGAGAATCTAGTGCGAAGAAGGTGGATACTTCGAAACCGATGACTGCTGGAGGCGGACGTACGTGGGATGTCGTCGTGTTGGATCCTCCGGCCTTCGCGAAGACGCGAGGTGCTGTTGAAGGCGCGTACCGGGGCTACAAGGACATCAATCTTCATGGTATGAAGCTGGTCAATGAAGGCGGCTATCTTGTGACAGCAAGCTGCTCCTATCATATGCGTCCGGACATGTTCATGCAGTCCATATTGGATGCAGCCCAGGATGCAGGCAAGGTGCTGCGCCTTGTCGAATGGCGTCCTGCCGGCAAGGATCACCCGCAAATTGCGGGAGTGGATGAAGGTCATTATTTGAAGTTCGCCATCTTCGAGGTTCGCTCGAAGTAATCTTCCTAAAGTATCGATAGGATAAGGAAGAATAAACAAGAAAAGCGCCATTCATTGCAGACAGGTTTGGGATCGTCTGCAATGAATGGCGCTTGCTGTATATATGGGATAAAGTCAGCAGTTAGCATATATTTGAGTTTCTTCGGTTTCCTCACTCTATGCTCTTATTCCAGCTGTCGATCGGGTAATAAATGCGCCGCCAAGCCAGCGTCCATATCCACCAGACTGAGCCCAGTTGAGAGTACCATCCAGTACCTGCTGGCCGCTTTTGGTTAAGAGGAGGTGACCAGCATCGGCTAATGGAGACTTGAGAGGTTCCGGCAAGGAGGATGAAGAGGGAGATAGCTCAAGCAACGGAGCGTCTCCGCGGGTCATTCGACGCAGGTATCCCCAGAACTGCATATCCCCAAGTCCGTATTGCGGCAGTTGATTGCGAACAATCTCGAAGCAGTTCTGAAATGTAACAGCCCCATCTTGAACAGCGCCTAGCGTGGATCGCTCGACAATCCCGATTCCATCCTGTGTTGAGGGGTAACGGGAGAGGTGGAATTGAAGCGCTTCCGTAATAGCGCAAAATGGAGCAGGGGTACTGCTTGATTCCTGAACCCATTGTGCAATTTTCAGTGGGTATCGCCTCCATTGCTGAACATGATCGCTATCTCGGATTTGGGGTGCTTACGGGAGAGCAGTTGGCCCCTTATCGAGATGCCGCCATACGGTTATCCGCTGAGCACATCGAATGGATGCGTTCTGCTTGGATTGCGTATACAAGTCCAAAAGCGGAGCAGCATGGTAATGTCGAACAGATCGTGTTCGAACCATAATGCAATCTCTTGAGCAGGCAAAATATCTGATTTCCACATGCGTTCCTGTTCATTTCCTCTTTGCAAAAAAACAGTGGAAGGCAGCCCGCACATTCGCTCTAATTGCAGCGCTCGATAAGCCAGATACTGCTCAAGCCTAGCGTATACGGGGCCTTCGGTCAGCAGCTCTGAATATACCCATACCTGCTCATTCCACAGCTGTTCGGCGACTTTGGTTAGCTGCATGGCAGTACAATCTCCATTGACAATATGTATCATGACAATCAGCCTCCTTATTCGAATAGAGGGTAGGTTGAACATGAGCCTCGCCTTCGATTACGAAGTTACATGATGCACTGCAACTCACAAGAAGCAGATGGCGAATATCGGCATCGTTTCCAAACATGTGTTCTATCGCTAGTTTGAAATATGATATAATGAAACCTAATGCTAGAATCGGGTGTAACCGAAATTATATACCAATTATTGGTTTGATCATAGTGTATCATATCGTGGCAAGTAGATGCCATGAATCGCATTTAGGGAAATGGAGGGATCACTTTGCCGTTGCATTTTGTCATCGGTCGTTCCGGCAGTGGTAAGACGGAGCATGTGTTAAGAAGCGTACGAGATGAGCTTCGCAGCCAAGCGGACGGGGCACCGATTATATGGATAGTCCCCGAACAGGCAACCTTTCAGGCAGAGCATGCACTCATTCGTGAGGATGGAATCGCTGGCATATTGAGAGCGCAAGTACTAAGTTTCCGGCGACTTGCGTATCGCGTCATGCAAGAGGCTGGCGGCACTGCACTAACAGCGATCAATGAAGAGGGCAAGAAGATGCTGCTCTACAAGATTTTGCAGCGCCGCAAGTCAGATTTGCCTTTATTTGCGGGTGCAGCAGAACAATTCGGATTTATCGAGAAGCTTAACGATCTCTTTGATGAGATGAAGCGGTATCGAGTAGAGTCCAGTGAAGTTGAGGAGCATCTTGCTTTTTTGGACGCTCACATGACAGGACAACCGCTGTTATCCGCGAAGCTTCGCGACATTTCCAGCATCCTGCATGAGTTTGAATCGGAATTGGCTGGTCGCTACTTGGATGGGGAAGACGTGCTTGCTCGGTTGTCCGAGGGTGTTGCAGCATCGGAGTACGTGAAGAGCGCTGATATTTGGATTGACGGGTTTCACGGATTTACCCCACAAGAATATGCGGTTCTCGCTTCGCTCATTCTCCATGCGCCGAATATAAGTGTGACGCTGTGTTTGGATAAGGCTTATGCGCTTGGCGAAGTTCCGCATGAGCTGAATTTGTTCCATCCAACGGCAACTACTATGCTGAAGCTGCTAGAGATGGCCGATACGCTTGGCGTGGACATCGGAAGCATAACGCATCTTGACTCGAAGGAAGCGCCACTTCCTCGTTATACAGCTTCTCCGAAGCTTGCTCATCTGGAGCGGCATTTTGAACGCAAAGTACCCTATCGTGAGCCGGAAGTTAATGTGAAGAGTAAGGATAGCCATGCGTCCGATCACGATACGAAGCGAGAGGTTACGGTGCAGGCGGCAGTACATCGCCGCGCCGAGGTTGAAGCGGTTGCTGGGGAAATGCTGCGGCGTGTGCGCAACGAGCAGGTACGCTGGCGGGACATGGCGGTAATGGTGCGGAACATTGCACATTATGGTGAGCTGATTGATACGGTATTCACCGAGGCGGGGATTCCCTATTTTACAGATCAGAAGAAATCAGTCCTGCATCATCCATTTGTTGAGATGACGCGAGCGGTGCTTGATATCATAATAGGCAATTGGAAATACGACGCAGTATTTCGGTTTGTCAAAACCGATTTTTTGCTGTCCGAAGATGGTTCGATTACAAGAGAGCACTTTGACAAGTTGGAGAACTATGTGCTTGCATGCGGCATCGAAGGAGGCAGGTGGACAAGCAACCGTCCATGGCCTGCAATGCCGGAATTGTCGCTTGATCCTGATCATGCGGATGGAGCGGCGGAAGGCACAACTGAAGAAGCTGAGTCTGTTGAACGGCCAAGACATGCTCCAGAGTGGGTGGAGCAATGCCGCAGCATCATTGCCGATCCGATTGCTGAGCTTGCACGCGCAATGAAGGCGAGCTCGAACGTTCGCGGCATGTGCGAGGCTATGTATGCGTTCTGGATGGCGCTTGGTGTGCCTCATAAGCTGGAGCGCATGAGCCAAGATGCATTGCTTGACGGAGAGGTTCAACTATCACGGGAACATCGGCAAATATGGGGGGCTCTCTTAGATATATTGGATCAAATGGTAGAGATGGTCGGCGAAGAGAAGATGAGCATTGAATTGTTCGGCGGCATGCTGGATACCGGATTTGAGAGCATCAAGATGGCGCTTGTTCCGCCAGCGCTGGATCAAGTACTCATTGCTTCAATGGATCGGACAAGACCCGGCCAAATTAAGCACTTATATATGCTTGGCGTGAACGATGGCGTTATACCGGCTCGTCCGATTGAGGATGGCGTGCTTACGGAGCATGAACGGGACACTCTGCAGCAGATAGGCATGGAACTCGCGCCTGGCGTCCGCCGCAAGCTACTGGACGAGCGGTTCTTAATTTATCAGTCCTTCGCGACGCCTAGCGACAGTCTGTGGATTAGCTACGCACTCGCTGATGAAGAAGGGAAGACATTGCTGCCGTCCGAGGTGGTTCGGCATGTACGCGGCATGTTCCCACGTGTACAAGAGCGGCTCGTCATGGCTGAGCCGAATGAATTCATGAATGAGGAGGAGCAATCGGAATTCGCTGTCTATCCGGAATCTGCGCTGAAACACCTGATTGCTCAGCTGCGAGAGTGGCGCCAAGGAAGACCAATGGCAAATATATGGTGGGATGTGTACCGCTGGTTCGCCGCACAGCCAGCATGGCATGATCGGCTGAAGGTGCTGATGGGCTCGCTATTGTATCGGAATCAAGCAGAGACACTTACTCCGGCCACAAGCCGTCACTTGTACGGTACTGCCTTGCGAACCAGTGTGTCTCGCATGGAGCGCTTCGTAGCCTGTCCGTTCTCGCACTTCGCCTCCCATGGCTTGAAGCTGAAGGAACGTCGGGTATATCGATTGGAGGCTCCAGACATCGGGCAGCTGTTCCACGCAGCCCTCAGCCGCTTTGCCATTGATTTGCAGAGCTCGAATCGAACTTGGGCAGCGCTGTCTGCGGATGAATGTCGAGCAGAAGCGGATCGTATCGTGGATATGCTTGCCCCAAGACTGCAAGGGGAGATTCTGCTTAGCTCGAAGCGTTATGAGCATATCTCGCTCAAGCTGAAGCGAATCGTTGGCCGTGCTGCTTCCGTGCTTGGAGAGCATGCTCGCAGAGGTCAGTTTGAGCCAATTGGACTGGAAATGGACTTTGGTCCGGACAAGCCGCTGCCGCCGCTTCGATTTACTCTAAGCAATGGATGTACAATGGAGATCATCGGAAGGATTGACCGGGTGGACAAGGCGGACAGTGACCGCGGCGTGCTGCTTCGCGTCATTGACTATAAATCGAGTTCGACAGATTTGAAGCTGCAGGAAGTGTATTACGGTCTGTCGCTGCAAATGCTCACTTATTTGGATGTATTGATTACGTATGCGGAACTGTGGCTCGGCTCGTCGGCATTGCCTGCTGGCACACTCTATTTCCATGTCCACAATCCTTTGTTGCAGGCGGCGAATGGAATGAGTGTGGAGCAAGCTTATGAGCAAATGATGAAGAAATATAAAATGCGCGGACTCGTTTTGGCAGATCGCGAAGTTGTGTCCTTGATGGATGAGCCGCTTGAAAAAGGGTATTCAGACATTCTCCCGGTTGCGGTGAAGGCGGATGGGTCGTTCTACAGTAATGCATCTGTTGCGACTACGGAGCAATGGGATATGTTGCGGGGAACGGCTCGCTATGTGATCCAAGATATCGGAACCCGGATTACAGATGGTGATGTTCGTATAGACCCTTATCGCCTTGGTACGAAGAAGGCATGTGATTTTTGCAGTTATAAGCCAGTCTGCCAATTCGATGAGTTGACCGAAGGCAACGACTATCATGTATTGCCGCGGATGACGAAGGACGAAGTGTGGATGAGGATGGAAGGAGGAGCAGCGGACAATGAATCAGAACGAGAATCATAATGGGGACGAAGCGCTCGGCGGCAAGCGGCAGCAGGAGTTGGAGTTCGATCTGCTGAATTGGACACAGTCTCGTTCGGATGCTGTAGAGGCATCATCTACAGTCAGGGTGCTGCCAGACAAGCCGGAAGGAAGCACCTGGACAGATGAACAATGGCGTGCTGTCGTTGACGGGGGACAAAATGTGCTTGTCGCGGCTGCTGCTGGATCGGGGAAGACAGCGGTTCTCGTGGAGCGTATTATTCGGACGATTAGTGATGAAGAACAACCCGTCCATGTCGACCAGCTGCTTGTTGCAACCTTTACGAAGGCGGCTGCATCCGAGATGAGAGAGCGTATTCGACTTGCCTTGGAGCGGGAATTGGAGGCGAAGCCTGATTCTGAGCATCTGCGCCGTCAACTGGCGCTATTGAATCGCGCTTCTATCACGACACTGCATTCCTTCTGTCTAGAGGTTATTCAGCGCCATTTCCAATCGGTGCAGCTCGATCCGGCCTTTCGCATAGCAAATGACACGGAGACAGAGCTGCTGCGGCAGGACGTATTGGAGGAATTGTTTGAACAGCGCTATGCGGACGGTCACTCGGAATTCAAGCGAATGGTTGATTGGTTCAGCGGGGAACGCAGCGATGAAGCCGCATTCCGCTTAGTGCAGCAGTTGTTCGACTTCTCGCGCAGTCATCCATGGCCGGATGAATGGATGAAGGAGATGGCCGCTTCGTTCGAGGTGCAATCGGTGGAAGAACTGGGCAAGTCACCTTGGACGACAAGTGTTATGCAGGATGCACGCCTGACCTTGAATGGAATTGTAGAACTGCTGCGGCAGGCGTATCGATTATTGGACGCTCCTGGAGGCCCTGAGCCCTATCGGGAGGCACTAATTCAGGAATTGTCAGGTGCTGCTGCATTGGCTGAGGCCGCTGAACATGAACCATGGGAGAGGCTTTTCTCCTCATTTGACTTATTGGCGTTCGGCCGTTTGGCTGCTTGCCGGGGAGATAAGTACGATAAATCACTGCAGGAGCAGGTGAAACGTCTTCGCGACCAAGCAAAAGCGAGGCTGCAGCAGCTGCGGGACGAATTGTTCCGCAGAACACCAGAGCAATTTCTACAGGAACTGAGCGTGATAGCCCCAATCATGCATACGCTGGCTGATGTTGTCATTGAATTCGGTGAACGCTTTGAGGAAGCAAAGCGCAAGAAGGGATGGCTGGATTTTTCGGACTTGGAGCATTACTGCCTTCGAATATTGCGCCATCCAGACTCGACACCAGCTCATACGATTCCTTCAGAAGCAGCTAGACAGTATGAAGAACAATACGTTGAGATCCTGCTCGATGAATATCAGGACACGAACATGGTTCAAGAAGCGATTGTGAATCTGATTACGCGTTCCGGCGCTGGCAACCGCTTCATGGTAGGGGACGTTAAGCAGAGTATTTACCGCTTCCGCCTTGCCGAACCAGGTCTGTTCTTGAGCAAATATGAATCTTATTCTTCAGATAGCTCCGAGCAGAAGGGGATACGCATTGATTTGGCACGCAATTTCCGCAGCCGACAGGGTGTAGTAGATGCGGTCAATATGCTGTTCCGCCAGATCATGAATGACCGAGTAGCTGAGCTGAAATATGATGAAGCTGCTGAGCTCGTTTGCGGGGCGACTTATCCAACCTTGGAACAAATCAGCGATGAATTGCGTGCTGCTCAGCGCGAGCCGAATATGGAGCAGCTTGCAGAACGCCAAAACTATGCAACCGAACTGGTGCTCATTGAGAAGGCTAGTGCAAGTTCTGATGCAGAGCTGGCCTCCGATGAAAATGAGGATATTGATTCAGATGTGGAAGCTGCGGCTGTCGAAGCGCTTGATCCTGCTGAGATGGAAACAGCACGCCTTGAGGCGCGGACAATTGCGGCAAAAATCCGCAGGCTTCTCGGGGATGAAGGAACAGAACCGTTCCTCGTGTACGATAAGTATTTGAAGCGAATGCGTCCAGCGACGTATCGGGATATTGTAATTTTACTTCGGGCGACGCAAGCATGGGCACCGCTCATGGTAGAAGAACTGAGATTGGAAGGCATTCCTGCTTACGCCGAGTTCAATACGGGCTATTTTCAGGCTACGGAGGTAGAGGTTGTACTCTCTTTGCTTCGTGTTATTGATAATCCGCAGCAGGATATTCCATTGGCGGCGGTTCTCCGCTCTCCGATTGTCGGACTTACGGCAGAAGAGCTGGCACAAGTTCGACTTCAGGGAAAGGGTATTTCTTTCTATGATGCTGTGTGTAAAACGATGCACACCGAAGCGGCAGAACAAGAAGCTGAGGAGGTATCAAGCGACACTGACTTGCAGGATAAGCTGTATCGCTTTCTGTACAAGCTGGAGCATTGGCGGTCGGCGGCACGTCAAGGAAGTCTATCGCAGCTCATATGGCGACTGTACCGAGAGACGGGCTATTACGAATGGGTAGGCGGATTGCCAGGAGGTATGCAGCGGCAGGCCAATCTGCGAGCGCTATATGATCGGGCACGTCAATACGAATCCTCTTCCATTCGCGGTCTGTTCCGATTCCTACGCTTTATTGACCGCATGCGCGATACAGGAGGAGACTTGGGAACTGCTCGTGCGTTAGGGGAACAAGAAGATGTAGTTCGCATTATGACGATTCATAAGAGTAAAGGGCTAGAGTTTCCAGTTGTTTTTGTTGCAGGACTGTCGAAGCGATTCAATCAGCAAGACTTGAACTCGCCATTCTTGATGCACAAGAGGCTCGGATTCGGGCCGAAGTTCGTAGATGAAGAGCTCCGAGTTTCTTATCCGACACTTCCGAACTTGGCGATTCGCAGGCAAATGAAACTGGAACTGCTTGCTGAGGAGATGCGGGTGCTGTATGTCGCCTTGACAAGACCGAAGGAGAAGATGATTCTAATCGGTACTGTCAATGATCCAGAGAAGTCAATTCGGGAGTGGGGAGAAGCACTCGATGTAGAGTCCTTGCTGCTGCCTGATTATATGGTGGCACGGGCACGTTCCTACATGGATTGGATCGGGCCATCTGTTATTCGACATATGTCCGCGTCGGAATGGCGCCGATTCGCGGGGCTTCCGAATCGGAACGGGGAGTGCCTGCATGACGATCGCTCGGAGTGGAGACTGTCAATTATGTCCGCCGCGGTTCTTGCATCTGGTACAGCACTCGGCGGAGTGGAACTGGATGAGGATAAGGCGCAGGTGCTCGAGGCATTGGAGCGGCTGGACGTGCAGGAGAACATGCCGTCAAGCGATTGGCAAGCTGCGCTGGATGAGCGGCTTCGCTGGCGGGATCCGAATCGGATTGCAACTTTACTACCAGCGAAGACTTCAGTCACGGAAATGAAACGGATGTCGGCGTCGGATGAATGGCCAGCCGACCAATGGATTTCAGAGCCTCGTACCGACGAGCATGAGCCGGTCGATAGAGCGATGGCTGGAAATGAAACAACTATGGACAATGGCCATTCCTTGGAGACATCAGGGGGAAATGGCCCCGCTACATCTTCTCCCAGGAGTGAAGAAGGCTTCACGCTGCATCTGCGCCGTCCTAAATTTATGGAGGCTAGCAAGGTGACGCCAACGGAACGGGGGACGTTATATCATCTCTTTATGCAGCATATGCCTCTGCATTCGGATGTGACGATAGATACTGTTCACAACACCCTGCTCTATTTGGTACAGCATCAATATATGACGGACAAGCAAGCGGAAGCGATTGATCAAGCTGCGGTAGCTGGCTTTTTCGAGAGTGAGGTTGGCCGTCAACTGCTGCAGGCAACATGGGTGAAGCGAGAGCTTCCGTTCAGCTATGGTCTGACAGCTGCTGAAGCTTATACGATCGAATTGACGAGACAGCTGCATCTCAGCTCCGGGAATAGCAATCTCGCTCAGAAGCCCCCTGCTCATGAAGATGTGCCGGTAGCTGAGCCAGTTTCTAGCGAACAACCAACGCTGGACAACGATCGGTCGGGGAAATCGACGATGGAGCGGTTTGTCGCAACTTCGACCTTCGCGGCACGAGACACATCTGGCTTGCTTGATCAGGAGACGGTACTTGTTCAAGGGGTCATAGACTGCCTGTTCGAATGGGAAGGGCAGCTCGTGCTGCTCGATTATAAGACAGATAAGGTGCTTGCACATCGAGGCGGCCTAGAGGCACTAACGGAGCATTATCGTTTCCAGTTGAATTTATACGCACGTGCAATCGAACAGATATGGCATCGTCCAGTCGACCGTAAGGTGCTGTACTTTTTCGATGCTAAGCAAGCGTGTGAACTATAGTCTATTACAATCGCAGGAAGAAAGGAGAGACAACCATGCGTATTTTGCATACAGCGGATTGGCACTTTGGGCGGACGCTGGAAGGCAGGAGCCGTCTAAACGAACAGGCTGCTTTCGTCGAAGAGTTCATACAACTGGCGGATGAAGAGCAGGCAGACCTGATCCTGATCGCAGGGGATGTATATGATTCGGTTAACCCACCGGCAGCGGCAGAGCAGCTGTTCTATGAGGCTGCTGCCAGATTGTCGCAGCAGGGCAAGCGCCCGGTCGTAATTATTTCCGGGAATCATGACCACCCAGATCGCTTATCGGCATCAGCGCCACTCGTGCATGAGCTTGGCGTGACGCTAATCGGGCAGCCTAGTCTGGAGCCAGTGACCATTCATTGTGCGAGAACGGGGGAAGATGCAGTTATTGCAGGGCTGCCTTATCCATCTGAGGCGCGATTAGGAGAGCTGCTTACAGCCTCCAATGAAGAACATGAGCTGCGCAGTGCATACAGCGCGAAGGTAGGGAAGCTGCTGCTTCATCAGGCCATGCATTTTCGACCTTCTACCGTTAATTTGATTATGAGTCATTTGTACGTTCTTGGCGGACTGGAGAGTGATTCTGAGCGCCCAATCCAGGTGGGTGGAGCTTATACTGTTGATCCAAGCGTGTTCGCTTGTATGGGAGCTCCTGCTGCACCGCAGTATAGTGCACTTGGCCATTTACATCGGCCACAGGCAGTGAAGGGGCCGGGGGTTATTCGCTACAGTGGATCGCCGCTCGGCTACAGCTTCTCAGAGGCGGGTCAGGCGAAGTCGGTCACTCTGCTGGATTTGGCACCGGGTCAGGAGGCTGTTCCTCAGGAGCGATTCCTCTCTTCCGGCAAGCCGCTCATGAAATGGAATGTTCGCGGTGGGTATGAAGAGACGCTTCGCTGGATTGAGGAGGGCAAGGATGCTGGTGCTTGGCTGGAGGTCTGCATTCATCTTACAGAAGCACTGACGTTAGAGCAGATTCAGAAGCTGCGTCGAAATCATGAAGGTATCGTCAATATTCGTCCCATTTATCCAGAGATTGAACGAATTGCGGCTGAAGAAGGACGCCGTAGTGAACTACCGGTACATGAACTGTTCCGGAGGTTCTATGAGCGTCAGACTGGAGGAGCCAAGCCTGATGATGCATTAGTGGACTGCTTCTTGGAATTGATCGGAGAAGATGGGCTGGAGAAGGAAGGTGAAGGCGCATGAAGCCAATCGAGTTGAAGCTGGCAGGATTGCAAAGCTATCGAGAAGAGCAGTGCCTCGACTTCCAAACACTGTGCGAGACAGGTTTATTCGGTATATTTGGCCCGACAGGAAGCGGTAAGTCTACGATCTTGGATGCGATGACGCTCGCACTGTATGGGAAGGTAGAGCGAGCTACGAATGGCACGCAGGGCATATTGAATCAGGCGGAAAATCAATTGTCCGTTGCGTTTACATTTGAGTTGAACGGTGCTGGGGAGCGTAGAGCGTTCCGCGTAGAGCGCAGGTTCAAACGGACGGGCGATATTACAGTAAGCAACTCGGTCAGTCGGTTTGTTGAGATTACGCCTGAAGGCGAGGTCGTCTTAGCTGACAAGCTGGCTGAGGTAACTCGGTGTGTTGAACAGCACATTGGATTGAAAATGGATGACTTCACAAGAGCGGTCGTTCTTCCTCAAGGCAAGTTCGAAGAGTTCTTGTCGCTTAAGGGCAGTGATAGACGTCAAATGCTTCAGCGTCTCTTCTCGCTTGAGAAATACGGAGATGAGCTGTCTGCTCGTATATCTCGTCGTGCCAAGGATGCTGAAGCTGAACTGATGGCTTACTCGGCTGAACAGCAGGGATTGGGTGATGCCTCGCAGGAAGCGCTGGCGAGTGCAGAACAGGCATTGACTGAAG
This sequence comes from Paenibacillus sp. KS1, assembly GCF_001680695.1. Taxonomy (NCBI): domain Bacteria; kingdom Bacillati; phylum Bacillota; class Bacilli; order Caryophanales; family Paenibacillaceae; genus Paenibacillus; species Paenibacillus sp. KS1. Next base: position 74,352 of record NZ_MAIS01000005.1, read on the forward strand.
CGGCGGAACAGGCGGAACTGGCGAAGGCGTCCAAGCAGGCTGTTGAGCAGGAGTATCACGCTATGGCTGAGCAGCGTGAGCTTCAACAGGAGCATGCACGAATATCGAGAAGAATGTCTGAGCTGCAGAATGAGGCGCCAAAGCGCGCTGAAGAGGAGACGAAGCTGAATCGTGCGAGAGAGGCAGAACGGATTGCACCTGTTGCCTTGGAAGCGGAGCAGTTGATTGTAAAGCGGAACATGGCTGTGGCAGAGCATGCATCTCGTGAAGAACAAGCGCGCATCGCTGCATCGGATGCACAGAAGGCTGTGACTGCTGTCGAGGAGGCGAAGCACGTTCAAGAGCGTGAAGAGCCGGAATTGCTCCGTCAGAGTGAGCAGCTTCAAGAGGCAGTTCGCCTGCAGCAGGAATGCGAGCGTCTGCGCAAGGAGGAGGGCGAATGGAAGCTCCGCTTGGAGAGTGCCCATGCACGCTATGACTCTGCAGCGTCTGATATTGAACGATCAGAGCAGCTGCTTAAGAAGGCGGCGGCACGTCAAGAGGAACTTCGAACGACGCTTGCGGCACATGTCAAGACTGCCGAGGAGCAGGAACACTTCCATCAGGCGATCTCTTACTATGATAAGATCACGTTCATGGAAGGACGCTCCAATGAGTTGAATAACCATCGAATGAAGCATGAAGCACAGACAGAAGCTGTCAATCGCAAGCTTAATGATAAGCTTGAAGAGCTGTTGTCCGCAGCTGGGACGATTCGGCATAAACTGGAAGATGGGCTTCATTCAAGAACATGCTGGAGACGGCTTCGCGAGCAAGTGACCCATCTCTTAATCCAGGTTGAATCGGCAATGGATGATGAGCGCCAGAAGCAGTGGAAGGAAACAGCGGAGCAAATGGCTGTCCAGTTAGCATCGTCATTGGTTAATAATGAGTCCTGTCCGGTATGTGGATCGAAGGAACATCCAGCCCCCGCCCATGTACATGCGAGTGCTAAGGTCAACTCTACGAATGGAGATGAGCGCTGGCGGCAATGGGAGCAACTGAAGAATATATCGAGCCGATTGCTGCTGGATGTGGACACTGAAGCAGCTCGTAGCCGTGAACAGTTCTCGACCTGGATGCAGCGTCTGCAGGAAGTGTCCGAGCGAGCGTCGCAGCTGATGCGCGATCAGTTGTCAGCAGTGGCTGAAGAAGACCAACTAAGAGGCGAACATCCTTCGTGGAGAGACTCTATGACTGAGCTTGCTGCCGCGCAATCGTTTGGTTTAGATAACAAGGACATGCTGTTGGAAGATGAATCGCCGCTGCAAGCCGGCGAAGGAGCAGCATCTGAGCAAGCAGGTTCACACACGTACAAAGATGTTAAAGAATTGGATTTGGCTGCAGTGGAGAATCAGTTGACAGCTCTACAGCAAGACGTGCAGTCATTCATCCAGAATGCTCGTGCAATGGAAGGCCTTATGGAGCAACTGCTGAAGGATGCTGCAGGCAAGCAGTGGGAGCTGCAGCAATTGTCATCAAGCTACCAATCTTCATATGCGGCATTGCGTGACGCCAATCGTGCATGGAAGGAAGCCGAAGAGGATATTGGCAAGCAGCATGAGGAATGGAATCTTCGTTATAAGGCGTTCCAATGGGAATTCGCGCAGATGCCGTCTTTGCAGCAGGAATGGAGTACACGAGAAGCAGTTGTGAGCGATTGCCGGGAACGGCTGGAGAAGAGTACGGTTTATATAGAGGAAACGAAAGAACGTATTCTTCAATACACGAAAGAGCGTCAAGCTGCTGAGGTTGAGCGTGTCAATGCGCAAGCGGAGTGTAATGGTGTTGCCCGTCTACTAGGGGATTACGAGACTCGGTTGAAGCCATGGCTGCAGAAGCAATCCATAGAGGAGCTTGCAGCAGCTACATCAGCTCGTCTAGCGGAGCTTCGTGAACGAGTTAAGCGAACAGCGGACGAGGCTGAAAGGTTACGGGCTGCAAGCGAAGCTGCAGGCCGTCAGGCGGCTCTTGCTGCGCAAGCCTTGACGAGTCTGGCCGAGCAGGTAGAAGTGAGCGGTCAACGACTTCAAGATCTGCTGTCGAAGTCTTCCTTTACAGAAATTTCAGATGTGCATGCCGCTCGGATGACAGAAGAACTCACCTCACAATTAGAGCAAACGCTGCTCGCTTATCACGATTCAGTTCGGGATGTCAGTTCGCAGCTGAATCGATTGCAAGAGCGAATAGGTTCTTCAGTGGTTACGGACGAGCAGTGGAACGCTTGCAGCGAGAAGAAAGTGGCGGCCGAAGCAGCGGCAGAGGAAGCCCTTGCTCGGAAAGCAAAGGCAGAGCGGGACGCGGAGCAGTTACGTAGCAAGCATGCACGCTGGACAGAACTTGAGGAAGCACGCTCGCGCACCGAAGAATATGCGGGCCGATTGCACCAGCTGCAGGCTGTATTCCGTGGTAACGCCTTCGTTGAATTTATTGCGGAAGAACAGCTTATGCAGGTTAGCCGCGCTGCGTCAGAACGATTGAAGGTATTAACGAAGCAGCGCTATGCGCTGGAAGTGGATTCTGGCGGGGGCTTCGTCATCCGCGATGATGGCAATGGAGGTATCCGCAGACCGGTATCTACACTATCGGGAGGAGAGACCTTCTTGACTTCGCTTGCACTGGCTCTTGCACTGTCCTCTCAGATTCAATTACGAGGCAAGTACCCTCTCGAGTTCTTCTTCCTTGATGAAGGATTCGGGACACTCGATCCTGAGCTTCTTGATACGGTTGTTACCGCACTGGAGAAGCTGCATTCGGATCGCTTGTCAGTTGGGGTAATCAGCCATGTTCCGGAGCTGCGTGCTCGCTTGGCGAGAAAGCTGGCTGTCATACCGGCAGAACAAGCAGGAGAAGGGTCACGAATCGTAATGGAAACGAATTAGATGGTTGTGAACTAGCTCACAGTAACAGTTTCAACAGGCTGTTATAATACAGACAGCCGACATCAATAATTTTCCTATTTGCACCTCGGTGATCGTATTGTGTCTGCAAACAGTCGTGATCAATGAACAAGAGTCGCGATGCTTGCAGCAACAGTACGCTCACAGCGCTGACGCGCTGCCCGCAATTGCGGGGTACGAGGTGCTCTCTTTTTTTCTTTTTTTGATAAATTCCAACCTCAAAGTACGGTATATGCGCATACAAACGCTATTGCTTTTTAGAGATCACTTGGACAGGCTTCTTTTTTTTGCTATGATAAGGGTACGCCAAATTAAGAGACATACAGCCTGAATGCAGGCTCAGAGCGAATACAAATGAGGGAGGAATGAAAGAGATGGATTGTATTTTTTGTAAAATTGTCGAAGGCTCCATTCCTTCGAAAAAAGTGTATGAGGATGATACGGTAGTAGCCTTTCACGATATTACTCCCCAAGCTCCAGTACATATTCTCGTGATTCCAAAGAAACATATTGCAACAATGAACGATGCTGAAGGCGAGGATTTCGACCTAATTGGCGACATTCATCGCGCTGCTCAGCATATTGCACGTGAGCTAGGCATTGCAGAATCGGGTTACCGATTGATTAACAACTGCGGCAAGGATAGTGGACAAGTGGTATTCCATATCCATTATCATTTGCTTGGCGGCGAACAGCTGGGAGCATTGATTGGATAAATCGCGTATTATAGCCATATAATGGCAGGTCAACATGCGGGCAAATGCCGCTGTGCAAACATTTCCAACCATGAAATGTCGTTATAATCTGTTCACATGGTTGACACCTAGTTTTACAATCACATATAATGTAATTTGATGAACCGTGTTTTTGTTCTTGGACGGTCTGTTCGGAGGGAGGGATAACTGGTGTCTGAAACGAAAGTTCGCAAAAACGAGACAATCGATGCTGCACTTCGTCGCTTTAAGCGCTCCATCGCGAAGGATGGCGTATTGGCTGAAGTTAAAAAGCGCAAGCACTATGAGAAGCCAAGCGTTAAGCGCAAGAAGAAGTCCGAGGCTGCCCGCAAGAGAAAGTTTTAGGAGGATTACGCACCAATGGATCTTAGCCAAAGATTGAACGAAGATATGAAGCAAGCGATGAAAAGTCAAGACAAGTTCAAACTCTCCACCATCCGAATGGTTCGTTCGGCGATCAAGAATGTTGAGATAGATGAAAGAAGAACTTTGAATGACGATGAAGTGCTTGAAATTCTAGGTCGTGAGATCAAACAGCGGAAAGATGCCCTCCACGAGTTCGAAAAAGCAGGTCGAGGCGATTTGGCAGATGGGGTTCGGGCGGAAATTGATATCTTGACGCCTTATCTTCCTGCTCAGCTTTCCGAAGAAGAGATAAAAGTGATTGTACAAGAGACCATCCAAGAGACCGGTGCTTCTTCGAAAGCCGACATGGGGAAAGTAATGGGTGCCCTCATGCCAAAGGTGAAGGGGCGCGCAGACGGCAAGTTAGTCAATTCTGTCGTGCAACAATGTCTGCAATAAACGATCTCTTTACGTCTATTGACGAAACGATAAAAAACACTCCTTATTCATAAGGAGTGTTTTTTTCTATATATCTAAAGATGAAACGCAAGGCATGATCAGGACGTATTATTATATGTGTTCAAAAGGGCTGTTTTCACAATGTGAGTCATGCCACAATTGTCAGCAAGCTTTTTGAATAGCACGTATCGCATTTGTCTACAACAGAATAAGAAAGGGGGTAGTCATCCACCATGCGGTATTTTCGAGGTAAACCACTAGGATTAGCCACCTTAGTTTTGACAGCGATCATGATCCTGTTCTCCTGCATCCCATTTGTAAGCGCTCAAGTGAAAGCGGAAGGCAGTTCGGTACACAATGTGATAGTCCTTCCACTGAAGGGAACGGTGAATCCAGTTATGGAGTCCTTCCTGTTCCGGGCACTTGATGAGGCAGAGCAGCTAAGTCCTGAAGCGATTATTATCGAGATGGACACACCGGGTGGAGAATTGGGATCTGCGGGCAATATCAGCCAGAGAATTATCTCCAGTCCTGTGCGTACGATTATGTTCGTAGAGGGCAATGCAGCATCGGCAGGCAGTTATCTTGCACTAAGCGCCAATGAGATCGCAATGACTCCAGGCAGTGCAATCGGATCGGCAGCCTTGGTTGATGGGGCTCATAATTACGTGAATGATCCGAAGTTAGTTGCCATGTGGGTTAGCAAAATGAAAGCCGTTGCACAAAAAAATGGCAGAGATCCGCTCGTTGCACAAGCAATGGCTGATTTGCAAGGCGCTTACGAAATTAAGGAGCTGGGACGGACAATACCATCGGGTGAGGTGTTGTCATTGAGCTCGGAGGATGCGCGTAAAGCTGGCTATGCGGAATATGTAGCATCCAATACGGCAGATCTGTTGAAACAGTTGAAGCTTGATCAAGCAAATCTTGTTCAGATTGAGCCTTCTACCTCAGAACAAATTGCAGCCTTTGTTGTTCATCCAGGGATTGCGACATTGCTCCTGTTCCTTGGAATCGCAGGTGTTGCAATCGAACTGTTCGTACCAGGCTTCGGTGTCCCAGGAATACTGGGGATTGCTGGATTTGGTTTGTATTTCTTCGGTCACTACATTGCAGGACTAGCGGGGGTGGAGACCATCGTACTATTCATCATTGGGCTAATACTGCTAGCACTGGAGTTGTTCATCCCGAGCTTCGGCATATTGGGTATACTAGGGTCGTTAAGCTTGATTACGGGTGTCGTGCGAGCTGCTAATGATACAGCAGATGCGCTGATGTCGCTTGGCATTGCCTTCGCAGCTGCTCTGATCGTGGTTATCATCGTCGTTCGTGTGTTCAAGCACCGCGGCATTTGGAATAAGTTCATTCTCCGCGATTCCTTGACGACAGATGAAGGGTACGTGTCGAATATAAATCATACAGAGCTGATCGGGAAGACAGGGCGTGCATTGACAACATTGCGTCCATCGGGAACGGCTTTGATTGGAGATATCAAATATGATGTCGTCACAGATGGCGGTTTTATAAGCCGTGACGAAGAGATTGAGGTTGTTGAGGTGGAGGGCGTACGGATTGTCGTACGATCGTTGACCAAAGATTGACCCCTTTATGTTATTTTTCACTATAGGTTCTAACCCTTGCTTCACACATATAACAAAATATTGGAGGATGATCGAATATGGATCCATCTATGGTAACTGCGCTGTTAATAGGGGTTGTTATTGTTATTGCACTGAGTGTATTCTTTAGCTTCTTCCCAGTAATGCTCTGGATCTCGGCTATTGCGTCCGGGGTGAAGATCGGTATTATCTCACTCGTCGCTATGCGTCTGCGCCGTGTAACCCCAAGCCGTATCGTTAACCCAATGATTAAGGCTACCAAGGCTGGTCTTGGACTGAATATTAACCAATTGGAGAGTCACTACTTGGCGGGCGGTAATGTTGACCGTGTTGTTAATGCGTTAATCGCTGCACAACGTGCGAATATTCATCTTGAATTCGAACGCGCAGCAGCAATTGACCTTGCAGGTCGCGATGTATTGCAAGCGGTGCAAATGAGTGTTAACCCGCGCGTTATTGAAACGCCTATCGTTGCCGCTATGGCGAAGGACGGTATTGAAGTAAAGGTTCGCGCGCGCGTTACCGTACGTGCGAACATCGAGCGTCTCGTCGGTGGTGCTGGGGAAGAGACGATTATCGCGCGTGTTGGCGAAGGTATCGTTACAACTGTAGGTTCCAGCGCATCCCATAAAGACGTTCTGGAGAATCCAGATCTTATTTCCCGTACTGTACTCGGCAAAGGTTTGGATGCGGGAACGGCTTTTGAAATCTTGTCTATTGATGTTGCAGACGTTGATGTAGGTAAGAACATTGGTGCGCATTTGCAAACAGAGCAAGCTGAGGCGGATAAGCGCATTGCGCAAGCAAAAGCAGAAGAACGCCGTGCAATGGCAGTCGCGCAAGAGCAAGAGATGAAGGCGCGCGTCGTTGAAATGCGTGCACGTGTTGTTGAGTCGGAATCTCAAGTCCCTCTTGCTATGGCTGAAGCGCTTCGCGGCGGCAAGTTGGGTGTGATGGATTATATGAATTTGAAAAACATTGAAGCCGATACGCAAATGCGCGGTACAATCGGCAAAGTCTCCGACAATAATTCCAACCATAATCACGACAACAAATCGGAAAGCTAGGCGATGAGCCATGGTGATCATTGAGAAGATTATTCATTTCGTCACAAGCAATCCGTTAATAGCGATTATTATTTTGGGAGCTCTTTTTTCTTCACTGGGCGGCTCGAAGAAAAAGGACAAAACTAACCGGATGCCTGATTTTAGTGGAGGGGCTGCAAAAAGCAGCGATGACAAGAGGTATGAAGATGAAGGCGAGGAGGAATACGAGGAGGTAGAACGCAGGCCAGAACGTCAGCCTGTGTATACGGCCAGCGCTGAACGACCTGAGCCAGCAGGGATGGCTTCGAGCGCAGGTAACTCGTATGATTCCATTGACTCGGATGAGGCGCGTCTTACGGAGCTAGAGCAGCGTCTGGCTGCAATTGACCGAATGGCGAGCTCGATCTCGTCCGGATCAGCTTCCAGATTCTCTAAGCGCCATACTTCATCAGCTGCTTCACCCGAACAAGGGCAGGGTTCTTCAAGCCGGGCAGTAACACCTGATGAAGTGATGCAGGGAGTCATTTGGGCGGAGGTGCTCGGCCGCCGCGTGCCAAGCGTCCCTATCAGCATCGCCGCTGAATCTATAAGTATTAATACAAGTCCTCGCTGTTCCGTTTAGGAACAACTGTAGGCGAAGAGAGAAGTTCCACATACAGGCTCAGTACAATACATGCTAAGCCTGCATAGTGGGGCTTTTTTTTTATTTCTGCAGTTCCACAGACAATCATTAACATGGAATATTCCTCGAGGATCTCGCGTGAAGGGTCGCTGCAATCGTTATAATCGCGTCATTCTGCGCATAAATTGTAACGAATAGGAAGGGGGCCCGTCGCAAAATGAGTCGCTTTGGCCGCAAATTAAGCAACTGGACAGCGAATTGGCTGGATCTGCCGCAGGATACATTATCGGATACGCCCCGGTTAGCCATGATTGGAAATCGGCATCTTATCGTTGAGAACCACCGCGGGATTGTGCATTTTTCGAACGAACTGGTTCGGTTGGCGCTAACCAATGGAGAACTAGAGATATCCGGATCAGAGCTTGTTATTCGGGCGATATGGACGGAAGAGATACGTATTGAAGGAATCATACGCAATATCACATACAATGGAACGGGGGAAATGAAGTGAAGGCACCTACGTTGGCCAATGCTCGCGGCTATGTTCGGGTTCGCATTCGAGGAGGGAATGCGGAGTCTTTTATTAATGCTGTCGTCTCCAAACAAATCCAAGTGTGGGATGTGCAGCGGACTTCGTTCCAAGACTTCCAGTGCTATGTACTGCTGTCTGATTATTTTAACCTGAGGCCCATTTTGAAGCAGACAGGCTGTCGGGTTCATGTGGAGCAGCGGATAGGATGGCCTTTTGCGTTGAGACGAGTCCTCCGCCGCAAGTTCTTCTTGATTGGCTTCGCTATGTTTATGCTTGGATTGTACATGCTCTCCTCGCTGGTATGGTCCATTGATGTGAAGGGCAATGATCGCATACCAACAGAGCAGGTGCTTGCGGCTGCGAAAGAGCAGGGGATATATCCTTTTCAGTGGACATTCCGTCTGCGTGACCCTGATCTAATTGCGAAGGCGATGCACACGAAGCTGAAAGAGGCATCATGGGTGGGAGTCAATTGGGAAGGGACCAGGGTATCAATTCAAGTGATTGAAGCAACGAAGCCCGATTCATTGAAATTGGTTAATCCAAGACATATTGTTGCTTCAGAGGATGCAATCGTAACTGATATTATCGCGGAGAATGGACGAGCTGTCGTTGCCCGCAATGCCCGCGTCAAAAAAGGCGCTGTACTTATTTCCGGGGCCGTTGGAACTGAAACTGAACCGAAGGATGTGGCGGCCAAGGGAGAAGCAAGAGGGCTCGTCTGGCACCAATATGAGATTTCCTCGCCGCTCGTCATGAAGCATAAAGTATACACAGGGGAAGAGAAAGAAAGAAAATATATCGTGACAGGCAACCGGAGACTTATGGTCTCTGGATTCGGAGATATTCCTTATGCTCATTATGAGCAGCTGCAGGAGGACAACACGCTGAAATGGAGGCAGTTGTCGCTGCCTATTGGCTGGACGAATGAGAAAATTAAGGAAGTTCAGTTCGCATCTGAGGAACGAACGGAGACGCAAGCTGCAGAGGCAGGACTGAAGCAAGCTAGGGCGGATGTGCTCGGCAAAAACGGACCAAATGCCCGCATTCATTCGGAAAAAATTTTGCATCAGAAGACGGACAATGGTAAAGTGGTCATGAAGGTGCTTTTTGAAGTGGAGCAATCAATAGCGGAAGAACTTCCGCTTGTTCGCCAGTTTGAACAGAAATCACAACCGGAATCAGAACCACATGAACAAGGACACTGAATACAAGGAGACTGAGGTTTTTGTCGCAACAACAGACTGTTAAAATTTCACTACAAAATGCTGCTGAAGGACTAGCCCTGTTCGGGCCGCAAGATAAGCATCTGCGCTTGATTCAAAGCCGTACAGATGCACTAGTAACATCGCGCGAGGCGGAGGTTGTCATTACGGGGGAAGCGGAAGAAACTGAAAAATTGGAGCAGTTATTCCTCGTTCTGCTCGAGCTGATTCGCAACAATATTATCCTGTCTGAACGGGATATCATGTATGCAGTCGATTTAGCGCAGGAATGGAAGGTTGACGAGCTGCTTGATTTATTCAGGGGCGAAATCGCACATACATACCGCGGCAAACCGATCCGCGTTAAGACAATAGGTCAGCGACATTATGTATCAACGATTAAGAAGAGAGACATCGTATTCGGTGTAGGGCCTGCAGGTACAGGGAAAACGTATCTTGCCGTTGTACTTGCCGTCGTTGCGTTAAAGGAAGGAGCCGTCAAGCGAATTGTTCTGACTCGGCCTGCAGTAGAAGCCGGAGAGAACCTTGGCTTCTTGCCTGGAGATTTGCAAGAGAAGGTAGATCCGTATTTGCGCCCTCTCTATGATGCGCTGTATGACGTGATGGGCACGGAACAGGTTGCTAAGGCTCTTGAGCGTGGATTGATTGAGATTGCGCCTCTCGCCTATATGCGGGGACGGACGCTGGATGATGCGTTCATCATATTGGATGAGGCACAGAACACGACACCTGAGCAAATGAAGATGTTCCTGACACGACTTGGCTTCGGCTCGAAGATGGTCATTACCGGAGATATCACCCAAATTGATTTGCCTCGCGGCAAGAGCTCTGGTCTCGTAGAAGCAGGGCGAATCTTGAAAGGAATTGAAGAGATCGGATTCGTGCATTTTGCCGAGCAGGATGTCGTTCGTCATTCCTTAGTGCAGAGAATTATTACAGCTTACCAGAAGGAAAGCGAAAACCAAGGATAGAGAGGACTGTTCTCTATGCTACAGACAAATCGTTCCGGCAACGGAAATAGCAAACGTCAAGTGAATATGACGGGATGGAAGTATAGCGTAGGCGTACGTTTTCTTCTGTTTTTCTTATTAACATTATTATTTTATTTTAGTTTGGCGCCGAGCATTCTGCCAGAGAAGCTGGATATTGAAGTCAATGCGAAGAGTGAGAAGGATATTATCGCACCGATTCAAATCCCAGATAAGAAGGCAACGCTTAAAGCTCAAGAGCAGGCTGCCGAGCGCGTGCAGCCCATTTATGAGATTATCTCGCTCAAAAATGAGCGCTTAATCGATTCTCTGTTCGAGCGTATCGACCAGTTAAATGACGATGAGCTTATATCGTACGCACAAAAGATCAGCTTATATCGCACCGTCATCCCTGATGAGGTCAATAAGTATCTTAGGGAATTTCTGACGACAAGCCGCAATAAGGATACATATTCGAGTACACTGCTTGACGAAGTAAAGAAACGCATTGACGAGCAGAAGTACGATATCCCTGAAGAAACGTACCTGAAAATTGCACGCTTGACTAAAGAAGACGTCGCACAAATGAAGCCTGTTGCTCGGGAACTAGTGTCTAAGCTGATGGCTGACGCGGTTCCAGATGCCTCTGTGCCACGAGCTAAGGTGCCGGAATACGTCAATGCAAGCTCGCTGGATAAGCGCTCTGCTCGCGAGGTGGTGCAGGAGCTCGTTCGCCTCTGCATTACGCCGAACAAGTTCTACAATGATGACGCAACGAAGGATGCAAAGGTTCAGGCGCGGGAGAATACGCAGCCAATCTTCATTAAGCAGGGCGATATCTTTATTAAAAAAGGGCAGGTTATCTCTCAAGAGACTTATGATTTGCTGAAAGAGAACGATCTCTTGAAATCTGAAGTCAACTACTGGCCGCAATTTGGCTTGTTGCTTCTGTCTGTGATGTTCTCGCTCGTCTTGTTTATGTTTATGCGTCAATCAAGCCATACTCATTTCAAGTTCAACAACGTGCAGTTGCTGATGCTTGTGTTGATTTTTATAATCAATATTATTGCGATTCATATAATCGGCTACGCGCAGACGAAGGATATCCCTTATATCGGGTATGTCGCACCAACTGCGATGGGGGTTATGCTGATAACCCTGCTTATTGATCTGCCGCTGGCATATATATGTGCAGTCGTTCTGAGTATCGTTGCGGGGATGATCTTGAACACCAACCAAGGCACGCTGTTTGATTTCCATTTTGGATTTTTTGCGCTCGTGACCAGTTACGCAGCGATATTCGCCATTCATCGTGCAAGCCAACGCTCCACGATCTTGAAGGCAGGCATTATGGTATGTATCTTCGGCAGTGTAACCGCTCTGACGCTGTCCATGCTATATGGAGAGCCAATGAATCAGAGTCATACGATGCTGTCGGCTGCATTTGCCTTTGCCAGCGGACTGCTCACATCTGTGCTTGTACTCGGACTGATGCCGTTTTTCGAAGTTACATTTGGCATTCTGTCTGCACTCAAGCTGGTTGAATTGTCCAATCCGAACCATCCATTACTGCGCAAACTTCTGACAGAAACACCGGGAACCTATCACCATAGCGTGATGGTAGGGAATTTGTCTGAGCAGGCTGCGGAATCGATTGGTGCGAATGGACTGCTGTGTCGAGTAGGTGCCTACTATCATGATATCGGCAAAACGAAGCGTCCAAGTTACTTTATTGAGAATCAGACGAATATGGACAACCCGCATGATCAAATCGATCCGAAGCTGAGTACGTCCATTATCGTTGCTCATGCCCGGGACGGCGCTGAGATGCTGAAGGATTACAAGCTGCCGAAGCCGATACGAGATATTGCTGAGCAGCATCATGGTACAACCTTCTTGAAGTATTTCTACTTTAAAGCGAAGAAGCAGGCGGAAGAACAGGGTATTGAGCCTGACTTTACTGAGGATGATTTCCGCTATCCTGGGCCTAAAGCCCAATCGAAGGAAGCGGCTATTGTAGGGATAGCGGATTGTGTGGAAGCGGCAGTGCGTTCGCTTCGTCATCCGACAGTCGAGCAAATTGAATCGATGATTCATAAAATTGTGAAGGATCGGATGGACGACAATCAGTTCAACGAATGTGATCTGACACTGCGCGAGCTGGATATTGTTGCTCAGTCACTGAAGGAGACTGTAATGGGAATCTTCCACTCCCGCATTGAGTATCCGGATGACTCGAAGTTGAAGAATAAGGACGCGGGTGCTGCAGCGGAAGCTCCGAAGTCGTAGCCTGCGATTGATTCGGTTGAACGTACATCTTAAAACTGCAAGTAAGGAGCAACGAACATGTCGAGTATGAAGCTGGAATGGAATGACGATCAAGACATTTACCCGATAGATCCTTCCCTAATTGAGCTTCTGGAGCGTATCCTACAGGAAGCTGCGGCGATGGAGGGCATTCAAGAGGGAGAGGTCGCGTTAACGTTCGTTGATAATGAGCAAATCCATGAGTTAAATCGTGAATATCGAGGAATTGATCGTCCGACAGATGTATTGTCCTTTGCCTTGAACGAATCTGTTGAAGAGGAATTGGACATTCTATACGAAATTGAGGATGAGCAAGAATTGGATGAGATGAATGATCTGCTTGGCGATATCATCATCTCAACAGAACGTGCCAAGGAGCAGGCGGATGAATATGGTCACTCCTTGGAGCGTGAAATTGGATTCTTGTTTGTTCACGGCTTCCTGCACTTGCTCGGATATGATCATCAGGATGAGCCAAGTGAACAAATTATGATGGACAAGCAGGAAGCAGTGCTAGAGAAGGTAGGTTTGCGCCGCTAATGAAGCGTCCGTGGAGCGATACCTTTCGTGTTGCCTTCGCAGGAATAGCCTATGCAATACGAACGCAGCGCAATATGAGGGTACATGCAGCAATGAGTGTGTTGGTACTTCTATTAGGGGCTGTACTGCAAATATCGACTTCGGACTGGCTGTGGCTAGGACTCGCCATTACCATCGTAATCTCAGCTGAACTATTGAATACCGCAGTAGAATCTGTCGTCGATCTCGTGATGCCTAAACCGCATCCATTGGCGAAGGTAGCCAAAGATACCGCCGCAGGAGCCGTGCTCGTGACGGCGGTATTCGCCGTTATAGTTGGCGTTGCTATCTTTTTCGAACCGGGAATGAAGCTGCTTGGTGCGATTCTGCGCGTTATGCACGGATGAAGACATTCATACACGGCGCTATTGTCGTTATTGAACGGCAGAGCGCCGTGTATGCACATACAGAGAAGTTTTGGAGGGGAATTCATGTTTCATAATCAAGATCAAATGAATCGTAATACGTATAAATCGGGCTTCGTCGCGATTGTAGGTCGCCCAAATGTCGGCAAATCTACACTGATGAACCATGTGATCGGCCAGAAAATCGCCATTATGTCAGATAAGCCGCAAACGACACGCAACAAAATTCATGGCGTGTATACAACGGATCACTCGCAAATTGTATTTTTGGACACTCCTGGTATCCACAAGAGAAAGTCGAAGCTCGGCGATTATATGAACAATGTGGCACTGAACACCTTGAATGAGGTAGAGGCTGTCCTCTTCCTTGTCGATGTATCTGCTGGGCTTGGCGGCGGAGATAAATATGTGATTGAACAATTGAAAAAAGTCCGCACTCCTGTCATACTCGTCATGAACAAAATCGATCAGGTTCATCCAGAGGCTTTACCGCCGATGATTACAGAGTACAATGAGCTGCACGACTTCGCAGCGATTGTGCCGATCTCGGCGATAAATGGAAGCAACGTCAACCGGCTGCTGGATGTGCTCGGAGGCTATTTGCCAGAAGGCCCGCAGTACTATCCAGATGATCAAATTACGGATCATCCGGAGCAATTCGTCGTTGCAGAATTGATTCGCGAGAAGATATTGCACCTGACGCGAGAAGAAATTCCTCATTCCATTGCGGTAACGATCGAGGATATGCGTGTGCAGGAGAATGGCGTTGTATATATCTCGGCAGTTATTTTCGTGGAACGGGATTCACAAAAAGGAATTGTTATCGGCAAGCAGGGTGCCTTGTTGAAAGAAATTGGAAAGTTGGCGAGACAGGATATCGAAAACTTGCTCGGTTCCAAGACATTCATGGAGCTATGGGTGAAAGTCAAAAAAGATTGGCGAAATCAGGATCGAGTCTTGCGCGATCTTGGTTTTAGACACGAGTAAATCTAGCGAGGAACAGGCTGGTCTAAACCATACACTCCAATTTTTGCAATGGATATTCCCTTCTAAGCAGCACAACCTAAATGATGACGCATAGTTTTACTGGTCTGTATCCGAAGATATTGCCTCGAACGTTCGCTTCAGGTACAGCAACTATAACTGCCACTATTGTTGCTTGCGGGCATCATAGGAGCATGTCATTGATTAAGGTTCTCTTAACGAAAGGGGATTGTAGCAATGCGTGATTTTTCATGGAATGTATTTGCGAAGACGGGGGATGTCGACGCTTACTTGCTATATAAGCAGGCAGGAATGACTGAAGAGCTTGAGGAGCACCCAACAGAGATTGCGCCAATCGTGGAGCAATCTACAGATTAATAATGATTATGCAGCGTCAATCATGGGAGGACGAGAGTGTTATATCGGGTTGAAGGAATTGTCATCCGCAGCATGGACTATGGGGAAGGCAATAAGATCATCACACTTTGTACGAAATCTCACGGCAAAGTCGGTGTTCTTGTTCGCGGCGCGAAAAAGGTTCGTAGCCGACATGCTGCGGCGACTCAGTTGTTCACTTATGGGGAGTACGTGTTCTTTCGTGGAATGGGGCATATTGGTACTCTTAATTCTTGTGAGATAGTAGAGGCGAATCATCAGCTTCGTGAGCAGCTCCATCTGGCAGCCTATGCGTCCTATGCGGCTGAATTAGTGGATAAGGCACTGCATGATGAAGAAGCTGGGGGGCCAATGTTTGATCAATTCCATGCCTACTTGCAAGCTATTGCCCAAGGCAAGGATGTACAGGTGACAACCCATCTCTTCGAGATGAAATTGTGGCAGCGAACTGGCGTAGCTCCTCAACTGCATGCATGCGTCGCTTGCGGTACAGAGGAGAGGCTTGCTGCTTTTAGTTGGCGGTTAGGTGGTGCGCTGTGTGCAAGCTGCAAGCCGAGGGAACATGCGAATTACGTCGCCAATCTGCAAATGCTTGCATTGCTTCAAAAATTCGAGATGACAGACTTGCATCGTCTGGGCAATATTACATTGAAGCCTGCAACTAAGCTGCAGCTTCGGGCTTGCATGCGTGGTTACATGGATACGCATGTTGGGGTACGTCTGAAATCATTGCAGTTCCTTGAGCAGATGGAGAAATATGATCTGGCGCAGCTTGACGAGTAATATCCATTTCGCTATAATAAATCAATAAATTGAGGTATACCTTGTGTTGAAGAAGAAAGTAGTTCGCAGCGTTTGAATGCAGCGATTCAGGGGCAGTGGAAGCCTGAACGAACGAACGAATGAAATGGCACTTTGGAGCAAGGCTCATGTGAAAGTGGATCGGACTATTTCGATCAAGTAGGGTGGAACCGCGGGAATATAACTCTCGTCCCTACGTCTGGCATCAGGCGTAGAGGCGGGAGTTTTTTGCATTCTCCCATACGTCAATGCCGTCAATATGAGGCAAAGGAGTCCTGACTGTGAATTTTCAACAAATGATTTTGACGCTGCAGCAATTTTGGGCCGAGCAGAATTGTATCATCGTACAGCCGTATGATGTAGAGAAGGGTGCGGGGACGATGAACCCGATGACCTTCCTTCGTTCCATCGGGCCAGAACCATGGAACGTAGCTTATGTAGAGCCATCTCGTCGTCCAGCTGACGGCCGTTACGGGGAGAACCCGAACCGATTGTATCAGCATCACCAGTTCCAAGTTATTTTGAAGCCATCTCCGGACAATATTCAAGAATTATATCTGGAGAGCTTGAGCCGCCTGGGGATCGATCCGACAATCCACGATATCCGTTTTGTAGAGGATAACTGGGAATCGCCAACCTTGGGTGCATGGGGCCTAGGTTGGGAAGTATGGCTTGATGGTATGGAAATTACGCAGTTTACTTATTTCCAACAGGTGGGCGGTATCGACGCACATCCAGTGGCTGTAGAGATTACGTACGGCTTGGAGCGCCTTGCGTCCTATATTCAAGACAAGGAAAATGTGTTCGATCTGGAGTGGGTAGAAGGCGTAGCTTATGGCGACGTATTCCACCAGCCTGAATTCGAGCATTCGAAATATACATTCGAAGTAAGCGATACAGAGATGTTGTTTACGCTGTTCAATATGTACGAGAAAGAAGCAAATCGTGCGATGGATGCCCATTTGGTATTCCCAGCATATGATTATGTGCTGAAATGCTCCCATACATTCAACCTGCTTGACGCACGCGGCGCGATTAGCGTAACGGAGCGCACAGGGTACATTACACGCGTGCGCAATCTTGCGCGTCATGTGGCTGCGACTTACTTGGAAGAACGTGAGAAGCTTGGCTTCCCACTCTTGAAGAAAGGAGAGGAACAAGATGCCTAGACATTTATTGCTCGAGCTTGGCTTAGAGGAAGTGCCTGCACGTTTCATTCGCAGTGCGATGGAACAACTGAAGGAGCGTACGGAACGCTGGATGACAGAATCGCGGATTGCATACGGAACGGTATCTGCGTATGCAACACCAAGACGTCTCGCAGTGCTCATTCAGGACGTTGCAGATAAGCAGACAGACGTTCATGAGGAAGTGAAGGGGCCAGCGAAGAAGATTGCTCACGATGCGAGCGGTGAGTGGTCGAAGGCTGCCCTTGGATTTGCACGCAGTCAAGGCGTAGATCCGTCGGAATTCTTCTTCAAAGAGTTGAACGGAGTCGAGTATATCTACGCGAATAAGAGCAGCCTTGGGACGAATACGGCGGATGTTCTCGTTGAGGGATTGACTTCAATTATTCATGCAATGACTTTCCCGAAAAACATGCGTTGGGGTGCGAAGGATATGCGCTTCGTTCGTCCGATTCGCTGGATTGTTGCTCTGCATGGCGAGGATATTATTCCACTTGAAATTGCAGGCGTAAAAGCGGGCCGCACGACTCGTGGTCATCGTTTCCTTGGTGATGAGGCGGTTATTGATGCGCCGCTTCAATACGTGGAGCGCCTTCGTGAACAGTCCGTCATCGTTGATGTGGCAGAACGCGAAGCAAATATTAAGAACCAAATTCAAGAGCTTGCAAAGAGCAAGGATTGGCATATTGCGATTAAGGAAGATTTGCTGGAAGAGGTACTGTTCTTGGTTGAAACCCCTACCGTATTGTTCGGTGGATTCGATGAAGCGTTCTTGAACATTCCTCAAGAAGTGTTGATTACTTCGATGCGTGAGCATCAGCGTTACTTCCCTGTATTGAATGCAGAGGGCCAGCTCCTTCCTTACTTCGTAACCGTGCGCAACGGTGACTCCAAGGGATTGGAGATGGTTGCAAAAGGGAACGAGAAGGTGCTGCGCGCACGCCTGTCTGACGCGAAGTTCTTCTATGAAGAAGATCAGAAGCTTAAAATTATCGATTGCGTGCACAAGCTAGATTCAATCGTGTTCCACGAGGAGCTAGGCTCGATCGGGAATAAGGTGCGCCGCATTCATGCAATTGCGGATGCATTGGCGCTGGCGGTTCAGACGGATCGTGAGACAGCGCTGTGGGTAAGCCGTGCTGCGGATATTTGCAAGTTCGACCTTGTTACGCAAATGGTCTATGAATTCCCTGAATTGCAGGGGGTTATGGGTGAGGATTACGCTCGCAAGGCAGGGGAACCAGAGGCGGTAGCCCAAGCAATCAACGAGCATTACAAGCCTAGATTCGCTGGCGATCCAGCACCAGCTTCGCTTGTCGGTTCGATTATCAGTATGGCTGATAAAATGGATACGTTGACTGGCTGCTTCGGCATCGGCATAATCCCGACAGGATCGCAGGATCCATATGGTTTGCGGAGACAGGCGACAGGTATTGTGCAAATTCTATTGGAACGCAATCTTCCACTTACTTTGCATACGCTCTTCAACATTACGCTTGATGTATATGAACAAGCAGGATTGTTGAAACGTGAACGTGAGGAAGTTCGTAAAGAATTGTATGAATTCTTCGGCTTGCGGGTGAAGAATGTGTTGTCTGATTCCGTTCGATACGATGTTGTTGATGCGGTAATGGCTGCTGGCTATGACGATGTGAAGCTCACAGTAGCTCGTGGAGAAGCACTTATGCATGCTGTACAGGCAGATGAGTTTAAGCTGACGGTTGAATCGTTCAACCGTGTAGGTAATCTGGCTGCTAAAGCAGACAGCAAGGAGATACGTTCTGAGCTGTTCGAGCAGGATGCAGAACGCAATCTTCATGAGAGCTGGCTGCGTGTGCATGAAGCTTATGAAGCAGCTTATAGCAATCCATCAGAGGCACTGAGCGTATTGTCCCAGCTGAAGGATGAAGTCCATTCGTTCTTCGAACAAGTGATGGTTATGGCTGAGGATCAAGCGGTGCGGGTGAACCGCTTGGCTTTGCTTGCGAATATTGCAAATGACATTCAGCGCTTCGCAGATTTCTCCAAGCTTGTCTGGGCGTAATAAGCAACAATGAGATTTATCGTCTATGGACAGTAGGGTAGTTGTTGTAAATGGATGGAACATGAAGAAGGGATTCTTCGGATTCTCTTCGACATGTTCCATCCTTATTTTCATCGATTCGACAAAAACTGAGTTGATGTAGAGGAAATCCGGATTTCGAAGCAGGAATTTTAAACGATACAGCGTATATAATATAAACGGTGAAACGATTAATGAAAGTTCCGACGCTTTACGAAAATGGTGAGAACATGTCTTCTAAACTTCGAATCGTAGTAGACGCCGATGCTTGTCCTGTAAAAAATGAAATCGTTGCTGCAGCCATTGAGATGGGTGCAGGAGTTATTTTTGTAGCTTCTTATGCTGCATTTGCTCCAGACTGGCAGCTTATGAGTCTTGATATTCATACTGTTTTTGTGGATCAAGCGTTTCAAGCGGCGGATATTTATATTGCCAACACAGCGCGGTCAGGGGACGTAGTGGTTACGGGCGACTACGGGTTGGCCGCGCTCTGTTTGCCAAGAGGTGCATCCGTACTTACGCCGAGAGGCAGCGAGCTGACCGGCGATAATGTAGATGAGTACCTGACAAGGCGGCATATCTCAAGCAAAGCGAGAAGAGCAGGTTTACGAACGAAAGGTCCGCGAGCGATGAGTGAAGAGGATCGCGAAACTTTCCAACATAAACTGACAAAACTTTTGCTTCGTGAGCAGGAGAAAATGCGCCCATAGCGAATTAGTAATACGTGTTCAGATGAAGGTGATGGACGATAAACGGATATGGACTTATTCCTGACGAAGTTCGCGATGAAGTATTGAAACGCAACGATATCGTCGATATTGTTGGACAATACGTCCACTTATCGAAGAACGGTAAATATTTGAAGGGGCTGTGCCCTTTTCATTCAGAGAAGACACCATCGTTCACGGTCACGCCGGAGAAGCAAATATTCCATTGCTACGGCTGCGGGAAGAGCGGGACGGCCATTCAATTTGTGATGGGCCTTGAAGGATATTCCTATCCTGAAGCGATTACCCATCTAGCTGAGTTGGCAGGCATTCCTATAACATGGGGAAGCGGCGACTCGTATGCTGAACGCAATCCGCGGAATGAAGCGAAGGATCGGCTGATTGAAGCACATGAACTGACTGCGAAGATGTATCATTACATATTAATGAATACAACGGAAGGTCAGGAAGCGCTTCGTTATTTGCGTGAACGCGGCATTAATGACAAGCTCATCGAACAGTTTCAGATTGGATACGCACCGCCGAATTGGGATATGATCGTGAAGTTTCTAACGAAACGGCAGTTCGACCTTGCTCTGGTAGAGAAGGGCGGTATCGTATCGGCAAGAACGAATGGTGAAGGGTATGTCGATCGTTTCCGTAACCGGGTCATGTTCCCGATATGGGATCGCCGGGGACGCATTGTTGGATTTGCAGGAAGGGTGCTGGACGGAAGTCAGCCCAAATACTTGAACTCACCCGAGACCATGCTATTCAACAAATCGAAGCTGCTGTACAATGTGCATCAAGCTAGACCGCACATTAAGCGCAGCGGGGAAATTGTTCTGTTTGAAGGATTTGCAGACGTTATTCAGGCTTGGGAAGCCCAAGTAATGAATGGCGTTGCGACAATGGGAACTGCGTTAACCTCTGATCATGTCCAGCTGCTGAAGCAGCTCGGAGACAGTGTTACGTTATGTTATGACGGCGATGATGCTGGACAAGCAGCCGCCATGAAATCAATTGACCTATTAGAGGAAAGCGGCCTGCATGTTGCTGTCGCCATGCTTCCTGATCGGATGGATCCTGATGAATTTATTAAGGCACACGGAGCTGAGCGGTTCAGGCACGCGATCATCGCGTCAGCTGTTACGCCAACCAAATTCAAGCTTATATCTTTACGTCGAAATCATATACTGCTAGAAGATGATGGCAAACGGCGCTTCAAAGATGCGGCGTTGCGTGTTGTGGCGCAGGTTGAATCTCCTGTCGAGCGGGAGATGCATTTGAAGGAGCTCGCTTCACTGCTTGAATTATCAGGGGATTCTGCAATTGCTTCTTTGAAGCAAGAATGCGCGAATATCCGTCAAAAACTGCAAAAAAACAACCAAAACGGGGATAATCAAGACAATTGGTGGAATAATGTTAGGAATGATAAACAAGTTATCTCCCCGCCCGTGTTGCGTCCAGCATACGTGTATGCAGAACGCAGTCTGCTGGCGCTAATGTTCCAAGATATTGAAGTGTCCAACTATGTGGAGCGGAATCTTGGTGAGCAATTCAATGTAGATGATCATGCGGCACTTGCCGCTTATCTATATGCTTATTACGCGCAAGGCAAGGAGCCTGATTTCAGTTGTTATTTGGCGACATTGCAAGATGACCGATTAGAGAAAACGGCTGCATCCATATCGATGGCTGAAGTGCCATTGCGAAATGACACCGCCTTATTAGATGATTACATCGGTCAGATCTTGAAAGTGCCTAGGCATCGTGAAATAGAGCGTAAAAAGGAAGAAATGGTGCAGGCGGAGCGTTCTGGAGACATCTTGCGTGCCGCGCAAATTGCACAAGATATTATAGCCCTAGAGCAACAACTGAAGCGGTAGGAAGCAGAAGTTTCTAGGGAGGAGGGAGTCGGAAAATGGCGAATGATCAACATACTGGACTAGATGCCGAAGCAGCGTTGGAACATGTGAAGGATCAATTGATTGAGCTCGGTAAAAAGCGCGGCTCGCTCAGCTATAAAGATATTACTGAAAAGTTATCGACGTTCGATCAAGACCCGGAGCAGATGGATGAGTTTTATGAACAGCTGTCTGATTTGGGCATTGAAGTGGTAAATGAAACGGAAGATGGAATGGGCAATCGCAATAATGGTGATCGGGAGAATGGGGATAACGAAGATTTCCATTTCGATGATGACTTATCGCTGCCACCGGGAATTAAGATTAATGACCCGGTTCGGATGTACTTAAAAGAGATCGGCCGTGTTCCGCTCTTGTCAGCAGAAGAAGAGATTGAACTTGCGAAGCGAATTGAGCAGGAAGACGAAGAAGCGAAGAAACGCTTGACGGAAGCGAACTTGCGCCTCGTAGTCAGCATTGCGAAGCGTTATGTTGGACGCGGAATGCTGTTCCTCGATTTGATTCAAGAAGGAAATATGGGACTGATTAAGGCTGTTGAGAAATTCGACTACAGCAAAGGATACAAGTTCAGTACGTATGCAACATGGTGGATTCGCCAAGCGATTACAAGAGCGATTGCCGACCAAGCGCGTACAATCCGTATCCCTGTTCATATGGTAGAAACGATTAATAAGCTTGTCCGTGTATCCCGTCAATTGCTGCAAGAACTTGGACGCGAACCAACTCCAGAAGAAATTGCAGCAGAGATGGAACTTAGTGTTGAGAAAGTACGCGAGATCATGAAGATTGCTCAGGAACCGGTATCGCTTGAGACACCAATTGGTGAAGAAGACGATTCTCACTTGGGAGACTTCATTGAGGATCAAGAAGCATTGGCACCTGCTGATGCGGCAGCATATGAGCTGTTGAAGGAGCAGTTGGAGGATGTCCTTGACACATTGACAGAACGTGAAGAAAATGTGCTTCGTTTGCGCTTTGGTCTCGATGACGGCCGTACTCGCACCTTAGAAGAGGTAGGCAAGGTATTCGGTGTCACACGCGAACGGATTCGCCAAATTGAAGCGAAAGCACTTCGTAAATTGCGTCATCCGAGCCGCAGCAAGCGACTTAAAGATTTTCTTGAATAGTGGCTAACGACGAGACCTTCTTGCGCGCAGTATGCGTGGGGAAGGTCTTTTGTCGCCATGTAAGGCATTCCCACACAGGAGCGTGACAAGCCTCATGGATCAGAAGCAGCGCCAATGGATGTCGCAGGAAATTGCACGTTGGAGACATAATCGATTATTGCCGGAACGCTATTGCGAATTCCTTGCTCAATTGTACCAACTGCCAGAATCAACAGAAGCAGCTGAGCCGTCTGTGGTATCTAACAGACGCTTCGCGGAATGGCTGGCCGATCTTCCTGCCGCCAAATGGCTGGCGTTATTTATCATTTCTGGTTTGTTCTGTACTGCTGGATTTCATTTTACCGCTTTTGACATTCCAATGCAAATTGGGGCTGTCGCCTTATTTGCCCTTATTAACTATGGGCTTGCCGTCTTCAATTCAAAGTATGCGGCAAAGAAAAGTAAAGTGCAAATCGCGGTATTTACAAGTCTCGGCAACGCTGTAAGCATGCTTGGCGCGCTTGCCATTCTCATGCTGCATCAATGGCTTTCCTGGTATGGCGTGGCGCTGTGGCTGATTGGAGCAGGGCTCTTATGGATCATAACAGGATTGCTACTGCGGCGCGGCGGAATGCAGGGGTTCGGTTGGCTCCTGTTGGCGATCGCCTATGCGGTAATTCTCTATTCAATGGTGGGAGAACTTACGCTCATTGAGACGCAGTGGTTGTGGCTTCCAGAGAGCTTATTATTCATCTGGATGGCTTGGGTGATGCACAGTGTTCTTCCTTCAGCTTCAGCAGGGCTGCTGATAGCTTCCCTGATTGCTTGGCATATGCCTGAGGCCGCTTGGCTTGGCAGAATCATCACACTGAAGCTTAATGCTGGTGGCGAGGTTCTGCTATTTATGCTAATGAAGCTTTTTATTACGTTTTACATGGGATATTACTTTAGACAACAGTGGGTGAAATGGATTCGTGAACATCAAATTGTCCAAACGACTACAATGGATTGCGGATTGGGTGCCTGAAGGCAGCAAACTTGCAGATATCGGTTCTGACCATGCGCTGCTGCCATCTTATTTGGCGAAGCAAGGCATTATTTCTTATGGCGTCGCAGGTGAAGTGAATCAAGGTCCGTATGAAGCAGCTAGACGCCAAGTGCTCGGATCTCGCTTGGAGAATATTGTACAGGTCCGGCTTGGTGATGGGCTTGCCGTATTGGAGCCTAATGAGGTGGACTGCATTTCTATCGCTGGAATGGGGGGGAGCCTCATTGTCAGTATATTATCAGCTCAACCTGAGAAGCTTGAGGGGGTCAAGCGACTCATCCTCCAGCCGAATGTGGGCGAGGATACCGTTCGTCGCTGGCTTCGCAAGGAAGGCTGGGCACTGCTTAAGGAGCATATTTTAGAGGAAGACGGCAAAATTTATGAGGTTCTGCTTGCAGAGCGCCAGTTCGAATCAGCAGAGACACATAACGCTCGTCTGTACGAGTCTCGGCCTTTATTATGTGGGAAGACGCTGTCAGAGGAGTGGCTGCTGCAATTCGGCCCACTGCTGTCGCAAGCTCCTACAGATGTATTCTTTGAGAAATGGAAGCGTGAAGTAGCGAAGCGGGAGCGTGTACTGCGTACGATGGAACAGGCCGAGAGTGAAGAGGCGAAGCAGCGTCGAGAAGTATTCGTTCAGAACAAAGCGGAACTGGAGGCGATTATTGAATGTTTGCGAAAGGGTCAACAATAATTCAGTGGATGGAGCAGCTGGCGCCTAAGTCATTGGCTGTACCAGATGATCGAATTGGGCTTCAACTAGGTTCGCTAAATAAGGAAGTAGCGAAAGTACTCGTTGCACTCGATGTGAATGAAGAGGTCGTGGAGGAAGCTATCGCTCAGCAAGCGAACCTCATTATCGCTCACCATGCAATCATTTTCCGACCTTTGAAGCATTTGCAGACAGATACCCCTGCCGGCCGATTATATGAGAAGCTCATCAAGCATGACATCTCGGTATACATCTCACACACGAATTACGATGTGGCAGTAGGGGGCATGAATGATTTGATGGCGGAACGCCTCCAGCTTACGAATGTCCGTGTCCTCGAAACGTTGCAGCAGGAGCAGATGCACAAGCTGGTTGTATTTGTACCGCAGACGCATGCAGATGAAGTCCGTGCTGCAATATTGGATGCCGGGGCTGGGCACATCGGGAACTACAGCCATTGCAGCTTCAATAGTGAAGGCTTCGGCACGTTCAAGCCTGGCGACGGCACGAATCCGCATATCGGACAAGCGGGCAAGCTGGAGAATGTACCAGAAGTACGAATTGAGACAATTATTCCGAAGTCGGTTCGAAGCCGTGTGCTGCAAGCGATGTTTAAGGCGCATCCATACGAGGAAGTCGCTTATGATCTCTACCCTGTAGATATTCAAGGAACAGAGTATGGCTTGGGCCGAGTAGGCAAGCTGACTGAAGCTGTAACTCTTCATCAATTATCAGAGCAGGTGAAGAGCAGCTTCGAGGTATCGAATGTACGCGTGGTCGGCAATCTGGATCGTTCTGTGCGCAAGGTTGCTGTCCTCGGCGGTTCAGGCGCCCGATATATCCATCATGCGATATTCCACGGAGCGGATGTGCTCGTCACGGGAGATGTGGATTACCACACTGCCCACGATGCACTCGCTGCAGGTCTTGCAATAATTGATCCGGGCCATAATGCAGAGAAGATGATGAAGCAGGATGTCGCAGGACGCCTGCAGCAGGTGGCATCTGACAAGGGAGTATCGACGCAATTCGTAGCTTCTTCCACAAATACCGAGCCATTTCAGTTTTTGTAAAAGTTGACGGTTGAGTTTCTTGCGCGAAACTTGTATACTAACGAATGTTGACGGAAAGTTTGACAGACAATCGCTGGTGACTTGGTCACGAGAGGAAAGTCCGGGCTCCATAGGGCAGGGTGCTGGATAATGTCCAGTCAGCGCGAGCTGAAGGATAGTGCCACAGAAATGGACCGCCGATGGCTGCTTCGGCAGCACAGGCAAGGGTGGAACCGTGGTGTAAGAGACCACGAGGAGCGTTGGTGACTTCGTTCCTGGTAAACCCCATCTGGAGCAAGACCTAATGAGATGCATGCCCGCAAGGGCAGCCTTAGCCCGAGGTGCGTCTGGGTTGGTCGCTTGAACCGTGCAGCAATGTACGGTCTAGATAGATGATTGTCACTTTGTAGTGGAAGGGTAGCTCCCGTAATACCACGATCAGTACAGAACCCGGCTTACGGCAAACTTTCCGGAGCTACAACACTTATTGTTCGAAGCCTATAAGATAACCCCCGCACACAAGCTGTGCGGGGGTTTTTGGTTTGGGGGACATTATCTACAATGTCCCATCCCACGGCCATAAGTCGTTTACGGCTGGGAAGCGGGGATTATTGAAGATGGCGTAGATGGACGCTTCACATATTGAGCAATCGTCCGCTTGATTTCGCGTGCAATATTTTGCGGAAGCAGCGACAATGATGTCGTACCTTGCTCTGCAAGGCTTAGGGCCTGTGCGACATCAATTTCACCATAGCCATAATACATATCTTTACCCGGTGTTCCTAAGTCGACTACACTCTGCCGCATAATATCATACACCTCCGTATTCTTTAACGAAGGATTCACGGAGCGAATAAGTGCAGCCAATGCGGATACATGCGGGCAAGCCATTGAAGTGCCTGACAATGCCGCATATTGATTGTTCGGATAAGTGCTTGCAATCGACGTGCCGGGCGCCACAACATCTACGTAGTTGCCGTAGTTGGAGAAGGAAGCGCGCTTCTGATTCGCATCCGTAGCGGATACGGCAAATACTTCAGGATAAGCAGCAGGGTATCCAGGACGCCGGGTATTGTCATTGCCCGTTGCAGCAATCAGCACGACATCGCGATCATAGGCATACTTGACTGCATCATGCAGAAATGCGCCATCGACATAGTTGCCTAAGCTCATGTTGATGACCTTGGCTCCATTGTCAGTCGCCCAAATAATTCCTTCCGCAACAGAGTACGATGTACCTGATCCGTTGTTGTCAAGCGCTTTGACTGGAAGAATCGGATTGTACCATGTAATCCCGGCAATGCCTTCACCATTATTGACAGTGGCGCCAATAATGCCGGCTACATGAGTACCATGTCCGACTTCATCTTTTGGAGGCTGGTTTTTATCAAAGACGTTATAACCCTTCAGCAGCTTGCCTTGCAAATCACGATGATTGGAATCGACACCGGTATCGACAACCGCCACAATGACATCTTTGGCCCCTTTGCTCGTCATCCATCCTCGGTTCGTATGGATATTCGGCAAATTCCATTGATAAGCCTTGTACAACGCATCATTTGGCTCCTCAGCAGCATCCCCTTGTGTCGGTTCATTCAATGTCTTGGGGCGAGCTTGAGAAGAAGGAGTCGATGGAACTGGTGAGGGCTTCTCATTTGTCATATATAGAAAATGAGGCTCACTGTATATCGGATTGAATTGTTTGAAATAAGAAGTTAATTGCTTAACACTCATCTTATGAGAACGAAACACATACGTGTAACCGAGCTTGCGCGGGTGTGCGCACCCAGTATCCCGCATCATACGCTGCAATTGAATGGAGTCGGGGTCAGAACGGAAGCGCACGACGATTTCATTTTCATAATAATGGCTTGTGCCGGCGTTATCTTCTCCGTCTTGAACCTTTACATCCCGCATCGAGTTGGAATCCACAGACTTGACACGGTACTTGGATTCAGGCGGGTAAGGTACAAGTCGAAGATTTTTTTGCTGATGCTTCCGTACGGTCTGGATGACATCTTGATTCACGATTGCGACAATCCCCTGCTGCGATTGGGGAGAGGCAATGCCAATGACCATATGGCTTTTCCCATTCACTAACACTTCAGGAGAGGAATATGACTGCTGCTTCGTTACGTTCATGGTAGCAGTCCGAACGTAACTCTCGAGCTGCTTGTTGGCGTCCCAGCGCTCATCCTTCGGTACATTTCCTTTCTCCCAAGCGGTTGAACCACCTTCGACCCATTTCATGTACACGAAGTGGGGATGGGATTTCATAAATTGCTGAACGGTATCCTGCTTCTGGGCATGAGTCTTGGCTCCCCAATTGGCAAGCGCATCTTCCAGATCACGTCTGGAATCAATGGCGAACATCCGGCTTGTGCGTGTAACGTCCTGATTCAGGATTTGTTTTTTCATGCTCTCTTCGTGTGCGGCTGTCGTCATGCCCCTTGGCTCGGGATGGCGATCTGGAGCCCATAATAGCGGAATCGTAAGTACGGCTGCACAGAGAGCAACTATTCCAACCACATATCGTCGCTGCATACAACTTCCTCCTCTAGCGTTCCTTCCTAATTGTCCTGCCTTTTGATATCAAGCGCCTCTCGGCTGCAGATATCGTATCGTGAACAGACCTGTTTATAGGTTGAGAATTGGTACACGAATTTATTCGGGACGCGGCGGAAAATGATATCCATCATGATCGGATTGTGGTAGGATGAAGGGGAAATGAAAATGATTCCAAATCGGATGCCCGAAGAGTTGAAATTCCAAATGGACGAATGGGGTAAGGGGGAGCTTTCATGCCAGCATCCAATGTGAAGCAGCAATGCGAAGTTTCAAAGGACAAACTTAAGGAAGCGATTGATAAGCTTGAGCAATTTTTAAATGAGTATTCGCTAACTGCTCTTGTTCAAGGGAATGAGGAAGACGAGACTGTTAGTTTCTATAAAGGATTCCTGACGGATATTCGGCATTTGCTCGTATTCACGGAGCAGAGCTATGAACGGCTGGGTGTTGCGTTAAGAAGAGCAACCTTTGATACGGCATTTGGCGAGCGCTGCTTGTACGAAGTGTATCATCATTGTGTGAATGCCTTCTTCTACCCGAAGAACGAGTGTTATTCAGAGGATGGTCGATACGCGTATACGGGTCAAGACGCAATTCGTTTCCGGAAGAAGCCTGTTCGAGCAGCGAGGGATATTGTTCTGTCGGTTGTGAAGCTGTTCGAAGATCTCCGCGATGAGCTTGCCTATTATGAGAGTGACTATTTAACGCAGCGTCGTATGCAAGGCTCGAAATAAGGAATTCCAAATATATCAATTACGAAGACGTTCCGTTTATGCCACGGAGCGTCTTTTTCGTTAGATCATGGCAGGAAGAGAGCAGGATATGACATCACGGACTAGGACATGCTGATAACACGGAGGTGATGGATGTGAGTGAAAAACCTGTAGTTCGCTGCAGCGTATCCAACTGTAAATTTTGGGGGGATTTTCGCTGTCAAGCTTCTGAAATTATGATTGATATTGATGCACATGCTAATGTAAAGGCCAATTCAGAGTTCGCGGACGAATCGTTCCGAGGCGACCATAAGGATACAGCCTCTAAGTCCTCTTCAACATGCTGTCAGACGTTTGTGCCCAAATGATCTTGAACGGAAGCTAGGAGTGAGGTGTGATGTCAGGTCACAAAGCACGCAATTCACGCCGTTTGAAGCGGCACCGGGTTAGAAGTCATACCGCGAGAAATCGGGAACAGCAGCAGGATGTAGAATTTGGGCAAGAAGCGGGAACTTTCTCAGACACGCTTCGCATTGCAACACAGCATTCGAAGATCAATCATTGGTCGGGTATTGGCATGCTGGCCGTTATTTTCTCGATTATCGCCTTCTTTCTATTTCCAATTCCGATGGGGATTGGGGCCGCCGCGTTAGGTGTTCTTGCCTACTTGCAGGGAAGTCGTTCATCTGGAATCTTTGCGACCGTTGCTGGGTTATTAGCCGTCCTTGTCCAATTCATAACGATGTCATCATAAGTGAGTATTCAAGCTTGAACCGGTAAGTTGCCCCGGATCAGGCTTTTTCTATATGGGGAGCAAGGGAGCATTAGCTGCATGAAGGATCGATAAGAACATGGGATTAGGGATGGTGCTTTTATGTTGAAACGTGTAAAATAAGTAACATCTTATTTCGTACATGAGATCAACAACGGTGAGGAGCCGATTGCGCCTCGATCCGATTTTGATCTTTTTTGTTGTCATGAGGAGGGAATGTGGTGAGCGCAACTCAGTTGTATTTCGATCATTGTGCATCGACTCCCCCCCATCCGGATGTTATTCGGACGGTTGCGGAGGTGATGGGGCAGGTGTATGCCAACCCTTCATCGATTCATGGTGCTGGGGGGCAAGCAGAGCAGCTTATTCGACGCTCGCGCGAGGTTGTAGCTCGTGCCCTGGAAGTGGAGCCTGAAGATATACTGTTCACATCAGGGGCGACAGAGAGCAATAACATTGCTATATTCGGAATTGCGAAGGCCTATCAAGCTGCAGGCAAGCCAATCCATATGATCGTATCTGAAGTTGAACATGCATCCGTATATAAATGTGTTCAGCAGTTAGAGCAGGAGGGGATTGAGGTTACCTACCTTCCTGTGGATGAGAACGGCCGAGTCCGTCCTGACGAAGTGGAGGCTGCAATTCGGCCTCATACAGTACTCGTTAGTATCATGCACGTCAACAATGAAATGGGTGCTATACAGCCTATTGGAGAAATTGGAGATATGCTGCGCCGCTACCCAAAAGTAACGTTCCATGTGGATGGGGTGCAGGGCTTAGGCAAGGTTCCCGTTCGTCTTGCTGAATGGGGTGTAGACCTATATAGTCTCTCGGGACATAAGATTCAAGGGCCACGTGGGGCTGGCGTGCTCGTTAAGCGGAAGCAAGTCGCATTGAAGCCGCTAATGTATGGAGGTTCTCAAGAGGGGGAGCTTCGTCCTGGTACAGAGAATGTCCCCTGCATTGTAGGGCTTGCTAAGGCGGTCAGACTAGCGGTCGAAGGGCAGTCTGAACGCTATGACAAGCTAGTTCGCCTGCGTCAATTCGTACTTGAACATTTGTCACAGATGAAGCCGCTTGTTGTGAACAGTCCTGCTGTTCCATATGGCGCTCCACATATCATCAATGTATCATACCCTGGAATGAAATCAGAGGTTGTGGTTCACGCCCTCGAACAGCGTGGCATTATTGTCTCAACACAATCCGCGTGTTCATCGAAGCTCCATAAGCCCAGCCGTGTGCTGCTGGCGATGACGCATGACTCTCAAGTTGCTGCAAGCGGAATCCGCATCAGTCTGGATGCGAACTGCTCTGAGGATGAGTTGAAGCGGCTTGTACAGAGTTTCAAGCAAATGACAGAACAATTGCAATCTCTTGTGCAGCGATAATATAGGTATTGGAATCGATAGCAAGCGAAAGGCAGGGAAAGAGAAAATCATGGAATACGATATGATTCTTCTTCGTTATGGGGAAATCACAATTAAAGGCAAGAACCGTAGCAAGTTTGAAAAGGCAGCTTACCAGCATGTCAATGCAGTGCTTAGTCCTTTTCCTAATGCTAAAGTCATTAAAGAATACGGTCGACTCTATGTTGAGCTGAATGGTGAGCCATTAGACGAAATGATTCAAGTGCTCAAGCATGTGTTCGGTGTGGTGTCCATTAGTCCAGTTAAACGAACTCCTTCTGAGCTAGAGCCGATTATTGAAACGGCCGTCCAATTAATCCGTGAGATGAATCCTGCGGATGGGACAACCTTTAAAGTTTCTGCGAAGCGTGCTTGGAAGGGATTCCCGCATGGCAGCCAGGAGATGAATTACCTTGTTAGTGCGCCCGTGCTGCGCGAGTTTGAGGGGCTTAAGGTCGATGTGCGCAAGCCTGAAATTGATTTGCGCGTTGAGGTTAGAGAAGAATGGACCTATGTGTATAGCGAAGTTGTACAAGGTGCGGGAGGCTTCCCATTGGCATCCAACGGCCGCGGCGTGCTGCTTCTATCTGGGGGGATTGACAGTCCAGTTGCCGGCTATGAAGCATTGCGCAAAGGGCTGCAACTGGATGCGATTCATTTCCACAGCTATCCGTTCACAAGTGAACGGGCGCAGCGGAAGGTGCTCGATCTTGCTCAAGTGCTTGCGAACTATGCAGGACGAATGCGTGTGCATATGGTTCCCTTTACAGATATCCAGACTCGCCTTCATCAGAGTGGACATGATAACTTGCTTATTACGTTGATGCGCCGTGCCATGCTGCGCATTGCCACACAAATTGCAGAGCAGCGCAATGCGCTGGCAATCGTAACGGGAGACAGCTTGGGTCAAGTTGCGAGCCAGACGCTTGGCAGCATGAATGTCATCGGCCGTGCGACAGATCTGCCATTGCTTCGTCCGCTTGTTACGGTGGACAAGGATAAGATCATTCGTGAAGCAGAGTATATCGGAACTTACGACTTGTCCATTCTTCCCTATGAAGATTGCTGTACTCTATTCATTCCGAAATCGCCGGCGACGAATCCGAATTTGAATATCGTTGAGCATGCGGAACGTTCTATCCCCGAGCTGGATGATCTCATTAAAGCTGCTGTGGAAAACACGGAAGCGATCCTGCTGAAGGCGGGTGGCTCGCCTGATGATGCAATCGTGTTGTCGGGTAAAGACAAGGTAGCGAATGCGAATGAGCCTGCTCAGGTTGTACAGAAAACAGATGAGTCTGCTGGGCTGGCAGCGCCAGCAACTGGAGATTGGTTCTAAACAATTGGATTGACTTGTTCTGCGCATTGGCCAGCGAATAGCGGAATAGCTCGGCCTCCTCTGTCATAGACCTAACTACAGGGGAGGGACGGGCTGTGGAATCGATATGGTTGTTGGTGGAGATTATGCTGATTAACTTGGTGCTTAGTGGAGACAATGCAGTCGTAATTGCCATGACGAGCAGACGCTTGTCTAAGCAACAACAGCAGCAGGCCATTTGGTGGGGCGCCGCAGGCGCGGTTGTACTTCGCATTGTGCTGACTGTAGCAGCATTATGGTTAATCAACA
This sequence comes from Paenibacillus sp. KS1, assembly GCF_001680695.1. Classification (NCBI taxonomy): domain Bacteria; kingdom Bacillati; phylum Bacillota; class Bacilli; order Caryophanales; family Paenibacillaceae; genus Paenibacillus; species Paenibacillus sp. KS1. The sequence continues at coordinate 107,162 of NZ_MAIS01000005.1, forward strand.
TTCCGCTCCTGAAGGCAGCGGGAGGGGTTATGTTGTTCGTTATCGCGGTTCAACTGATTGCTGAACAGGAGCCTGCAGATACCCGGGATAACGAGGCCCACTCCTTATGGGGGGCTATTCGAATTATTCTATTAGCTGATGTGGTCATGAGTCTCGACAATGTGCTGGCGATTGCAGCGGTAGCCAAGGGAAATCTGGCATTTGTTGCAATCGGCATAGCGCTAAGTATTCCCATTATCGTGTGGGGAAGCGGGTTCATCAGCATATGGCTTCAGAAAATGCCGCTGCTTCTGTATGCGGGTGCAGGGATACTTGGCTATACCGCGGGCGAGATGATTGCGTCTGATGAACGATTGGCGGTATGGCTGCCCGCCATGTGGAGCAAGCTTCATTACGGATTCCCGTGGATCGCTCTTGCGCTCGTCGTGCTGCTCGGATTTTGGTTTCGGCGCCAGTTACGCTATTAGCTCTTTTTGATCTTCTGCAATAGATAATCGGAACAGATGCTTTGTACCTGCCGAAGTACGCTGATGGCAGGTTTTTTCTATTATGAATAGAGGGCGGTTATGGAAGTCTCAGGAGGGTTTGGTAAGGGTATTGTGTTTTTTTCAAGGAGCAGGTAGTAATTTTACGAACTTTCATATACACTAGAAAAAGTAAAAAACGACGCGAATTGCGTCACATCGTGTCCGAATCAGAAATCTGGACATGGAGGTTGACCTATGCCTAGAAACCAACAAGTGATTGGCATTGCTATATTGGCTGCAGGCTTATTCATTTTGCTTGGGAAAATGGGAGTGTTTGCTTTCATCGGCGGTACGATGTGGCCGCTCCTCATGTTCCTTATCGGTATTGCCTTGTATGTATTTGCACGAATGGCAATCCTGCCGCCTGTAATGATGGTTCCAGCAGGTATGCTGACGATGTATGGCGTCCTGTTCATGCTAAGCCACTGGATCAATTGGAGACTGTTCGGGTATTTATGGCCACTGCTTCTCATTGGGATTGGCGTGGGCCTGTATGGATACTACACATACGATCCATACCATCCGAGAGGCGCATGGCAAGGCGCGCTGTTGTTCGGTGGGGTCGGTGTATCCATGCTGATCTTGATGCTCGTATTTGCAATTGGTACGTATATGATTGCCGTTGCACTCATACTTGCCGGAGCAGGGCTTGCATTTGGCGGACTCAGAAATCGATTCCGTTAATGGAAGCACTAGCTGGCGAACATGTAAGCGTAAAGTTCTGAAGTGTCCGTGCTAACATGCTTCAGAATGACCTATCGTAGGAATAGATGCCGCCCTCTATGGCGGCTTTATTCGTGGTTAGCTTGATTTGGATTTTTGGTATGATTCCACACCCAGAAAGGAAAGATTTTACGATGCAAGACAGAAGCTTACTTCGCAATATCGCAATTATCGCACACGTTGACCACGGGAAAACGACTTTGGTTGACAAACTGCTTCAACAATCCGGTACATTCCGTGAGCATGAAGCTATTCAAGAACGCGCAATGGACTCCAATGATTTGGAGCGTGAACGCGGAATTACGATCCTGGCTAAGAATACAGCCATCACGTACAAAGATAATCTGATTAACATTGTAGATACACCAGGCCACGCTGACTTCGGCGGCGAGGTAGAACGCATAATGAAAATGGTTGACGGCGTATTGCTCGTCGTGGATGCATTTGAAGGCTGCATGCCGCAAACGAAGTTCGTACTTCGCAAAGCGCTTGAGAGCCAATTGACGCCAATTGTTGTTGTAAACAAAATTGACCGTCCAAATGCTCGTCCAGAAGAGGTCATCGACGAAGTGCTTGAGCTGTTCATCGAGCTTGATGCGAATGATGAGCAATTGGACTTCCCAGTTGTATATGCATCTGCGCTTAACGGTACATCGAGCATGGAATCCGATCCTGCGAAGCAGGAAGAGAACATGCAGGCGTTGTATGAGACGATCATCTCCCACATCCCTGCACCAACTGAAAATCCAGAAGAGCCATTGCAATTCCTCGTTACTTTGCTCGATTACAACGAGTACATGGGACGTATTGCGATTGGTCGTGTGAACCGTGGTACGATCCGTCAAGGTCAATCTGTAGCGGTTATTAACCGTGAAGGGAAGACGAAGCAGGCACGCATCGAGAAGCTGTTCGGTTTCCAAGGGTTGAAGCGTGTTGAGCAAGAAGAAGCTGGAGCGGGCGATATCATTGCCATTGCCGGCATTAAGGATATTAACATTGGTGAGACGATTGCAGATCCGGCGAATCCAGAAGCACTTCCGGTTCTTCATATTGATGAGCCTACTCTGCAAATGACGTTCCTCGTGAACAACAGCCCATTTGCAGGGCGTGAAGGTAAATGGGTTACATCGCGTAAGTTGCGCGAGCGCTTAATGAAGGAACTGGAAACAGACGTCAGCCTTCGTGTTGAAGAAACAGAGAGCCCGGATGCATTTATCGTATCAGGTCGTGGTGAATTGCATTTGAGTATTTTGATTGAGAACATGCGCCGTGAAGGATACGAGCTGCAAGTTTCGAAACCAGAAGTTATCATCAAAGTTGTGGATGGTAAGAAGACGGAGCCGATTGAGCGCTTGCTTATCGACATTCCAGAAGAAGCTACAGGTCCGGTAATGGAAAGCTTGGGAACGAGAAAAGCAGAAATGGTCAACATGATTAACCATGGCAATGGCCAAGTGCGTTTGGAGTTCTTGATCCCTGCACGTGGTCTTATCGGATACAGCACGTACTTCTTGACGCTGACACGCGGATACGGCATCATGAACCACGCGTTTGACAGCTATGGCCCATATGCTGGCGGTCAAGTTGGCGGACGTCACCAAGGCGTTCTCGTATCGACAGAAACAGGAAATTCAACACTGTACGGCATTATGTCCGTTGAAGATCGCGGTACGTTGTTCGTAAACCCAGGTACTGAAATTTATGAAGGTATGATCGTTGGTGAGCACAACCGCGACAACGATATCGTCGTAAATATTTGTAAAGAGAAGGCGTTGACGAACGTTCGCTCCGCAACCAAAGACGATACTGTCAAGATGAAAACTCCTGTTCTATTCTCTTTGGAACAAGCTTTAGAGTATTTGAATGATGATGAATATTGCGAGATTACACCGTCTTCTGTACGGTTGCGCAAAAAAATACTGAACAAAAGCGAGCGTGAACGCGCAGAAAAGACGCGCAAAGTATCCGAATCCCATGTATAATGGGATTTGGACAACTTTGGCAAAGGAGTGAGCGTCTACGATGCAGGAATGGTTGGCTTCCCATCCCTTTGTAAGTTATGCGCTTATTTATCTGTTAATCGTGTATGTGTTCAATAAAGTCTTCCGTGTGCAGAAACTCCCGATATTGAAGGAGGTACTGATCTATTTGCTGATGGGATTGGGCGCGTTTGTTCTGCTCATCTTCCAAATAGACAAGCTGCCAATCATTCAATGTTTGTTTGTCGCGGTCGCTTTGATGTTCATGGTACGCATTCGCTATTTTATGGAAGCTCGCCGCAAGAAGGCGACAGATTCAAAGAACTAATGGATTGTGCGTCATCGTTATCACCATCACCGACACGCAAAGGGGAGAGAAGGCCGGATGATGAAGCTGCAAGTTGCACTATTCAATTGGCTGCAAATTCATATTGTGTCTGAGCAGCGCCCGGATGATGGGGCAGCGAAGGAGACGGTACAATTTTTTGAGACAATCTTGAAGGAGGATCATCAACTGACCTCCTTCGAGGCTTGCTTGGATGGATCGGATGAGCGATATGTCATTACGTATTGGCGGGAAGAAGAAATGAGTACAGAAGTATTCGACCGCGAAGATGCAGAGCGATTATGGCAGGACATCGAAGCGAATCCGAAATACAATGAGTAAGTGAGGTAAGATATGAATTCATCGACACCATTGCCACCTAGAACGAAGCAGAAACGGCGGAAGTCGCCTGAGAGGAAGCCCTCCGAAGGGAAGTCTTCCACGAAGAAGCGAGGGATGCCGAAATGGTTGAAGGTGACCCTTATCACCGCGCTTATCGCAGCTGTTGTCGTTATATTCATTGTCGGATATTTTGCTTGGTATGCGAACAACAAGTTGAACGATATTTCTACAGTTGCTAAACAGGGCGGCGGCAGTTCAACGGTGCAAGATACGCTTTCACCGAACAAGGAGCCTTTTTCCTTCATCTTGCTCGGTATCGACTATCGGCCAGAGCTGCCTGGACGTCGTACTGATGTTGTCATGGTCGGCGCAATGCATCCGGAAACACAGGAAGCGGTGCTTGTTTCTTTGCCGCGTGATACGTATTTCGAACTGCCCGGCTATCATCCGGATAAGCTAAATCATTATTATCCGAAGTTCTTCACACTAAAGGAGCAAGGCAAGCTGGACAGCGCTACTCCGGAAGATGAGATGAAACTGATGCTTGGCAAGTATATGGGCATGCCGATCGACTATGCCGCAGTGATTAACTTCCAAGGCTTCTCTGATGTCGTGGATGCAGTCGGCGGCGTCAACGTGAACGTGGATCAGAATATGTGCTATAACGATAATGCGGATGGAACCCATATCAAGCTGAAGACAGGCCAGCAGACGCTCGACGGCAAGAACGCCCTTGACTTTGTTCGCTACCGCAAATCGAACTGCCGTCCAATGACGAAGGGCACGACAGATGCGGATCGCAACGTCCGCCAGAATGCAGTGCTGAAGGAAATCGTCGGCAACATGCAATCGCTTGGCGGTATAACAAAGGTAACAGGCGTTATTGATGCGATGGCTGATAACTTTAAAATTGATATGACACCTGACCAAATTCGCAGTTCCATTTCTACGTACTTAGGAATTAACCGAGATAACATTCACTACATTTCAGTAGATGGGAATTGGGTTAGCCCGTACATCTATCCGGACACGGTGAAGTTGGAAGAGGGCAAGCAGGCGATAAAGGATGTACTTGCCGGCAAATCATTGAAATCAACCTTACCCGGAGAAGGCGGAGCGGACTCGCAGCATGCGAATACAACCCAACCTGGCTCCTAAGTGGATAAGGGTATGCAATTTTTGAAGCATCATTAATATAATAGAGTAAAGCTGCAATTATGATGTGGAGGAGGTCTGAGCGATGTCCGAAGCTTTGATGATGGGTAATCCCTTATTGCAACATAAGATGTCCCAAGGGTCTCATCTGTTATCCGATCAAACAGGCATCGGGATGACCTGTTGCCCATCTGCAGCTGTTATGCTGGATCATGAATATGACGATGTCTTCATGCGAAAAGCCTAGTGGAACCCCACTAGGCTTTTCGTGCGTCAATATGCTTGTCCGGTCTTCACGCGGCCGTGCGGCAATCATGCAGCTACATCTGTTTTTTCAGTTTAGGCTGGTCTGTATTGCGGGATGGATCAATATGTTGGACGTCGCTTGGCATCTGCGGCACGATGCGGCCCATAATATCTGCAAGTTCTTCTGTAAAGCCAGAAATAGGGTGGCCTTGCCGAATATCAACCGCCATCTCATGAAGACGCTGATTCAAATCGATATCTGCGGTAACAAGTGCATGGGCGCCATATTTGTCTTTGCTGAGAACCTCTGCAACGGAATATTTGACAGTTCCGACTCGAGAGCGTTCTAGGCTCGCATCGACGTCAATCCCGACAATTGCGGTATTGCCGAATACGACACAGTTAACGTTGCGAACCCCCGGCACCTTCCTAGCCAGCGCAGTTAAGTGTTCGCGAACGGCTTCCCGATCGTGAATGACCGGTTTTCCATTATTCGTCGATCTCGCCTTAACTTGATTGGAGGAGTTATTCGTAGCAGCGTGCTTATTCGCGTTGCCGCATCCGGCGATGAGTCCGATGACAAGCATGGCAATTAGCAACATACGCATGAATTCATCGTTCCTTTCTTTGTTCGTTGGTCAAATAAGTAGTGCGGCATGTGTACTGACTATAGTGTGAGCGGTGCCTGCATTTTTTATGTAACACCGAGCGCGGCTGTCCGCTGGTGTTGCAAGTACGGGCATGCGAACTGAAAGGGAGATCGTATGAGTAAAATTTTTGTACTGGATACGAATGTGTTGCTGCATGATCCGAACGCATTATTTGCATTTGGCGACAATGAAGTGATTATCCCGGCAGTTGTACTGGAAGAGATTGATTCGAAGAAACGAAATGCAGATGAAATCGGGCGCAATGCCCGTACTGTTTCCCGCTTGCTAGACGGGCTTCGCGATGTAGGCCATCTTCATTCGGGGGTTAAACTGCACAACGGTGGAACATTGAAGGTGGAGTTGAATCATCGCAGCTTTGTTAAAGTACAGGAGATGTTCGGGGAAGTATCGAATGACAATCGGATCTTGGCCGTGGCATTGAATTATCATTTAGAGCAGGAGGAACGGCAATCCGAGCCAGCAACTGTCATTCTAGTAAGCAAGGACGTGCTTGTACGAATCAAGGCAGATGTATTGGGATTGCATACAGAGGACTATATGTCAGATCGTACCGTACAATCTGGCGATGAGTTGTATAATGGCTGCGTCACCTTATTCGTTCATCCTGGGGTGATCGATGAATTTTATTCCTTCCGGCATCTCCCCATCCGCAGCTTAAATGTCAATATGTCATTTCACCCGCATGAATTCGTCATCTTGAAAGATAACATGGGGACGAGTAAGTCTGCTTTGCTCAAGGTAAGCGCAGACGCCAAGAAGCTTGAGCCGCTATTTCTCAGTAATGATCCCGTGTGGGGCATTACTGCACGAAACGCTCAGCAGCGTATGGCGCTTGAGCTGCTGCTCAATGACGATATTCCCCTTGTCACTATGGCAGGGAAGGCAGGTACAGGCAAGACGTTGTTGGCGCTTGCAGCTGGCCTCATGAAGGTGGAAGATGAGCGCAAGTATAAGAAGCTTCTCATTGCAAGGCCAGTAGTGCCAATGGGGAAGGATATCGGGTACTTGCCAGGGGAGAAGGAAGAGAAGCTTCGGCCTTGGATGCAGCCGATTTATGATAATTTGGAATTTCTGTTCGATACGAAAAAAGCTGGGGACATTGAGAAAATATTGCTGGGTATGGGCAATATTCAAGTTGAGGCGCTCACTTATATTCGTGGCCGTTCCATACCAGGACAGTTCATCATCATTGATGAGGCTCAGAATTTGTCCAAACATGAAGTGAAGACAATCGTATCCCGAGTCGGGGAAGGAAGTAAAATTGTCCTCATGGGAGATCCAGCGCAGATTGATCATCCTTATCTGGATTCAGCAAGCAATGGTCTCACCTATCTGGTGGAACGGTTTAAGACAGAAAGTGTAAGCGGCCATGTCACCCTTGAGAAGGGAGAACGCTCCCGACTCGCTCAGCTTGCAGCTGATCTCCTATAGAGTCATTAGTGAGCGACAGCCCTCAGAGCCTCTGGATAGTCCCAGGGGCTTATTTTTTTGCTCTAATGACGCATTCAGATAGGGACAGCTAGTGCGTTCGGTGCTACAATAAGGATGTGGAAAAGTCAAAAATGGTAACGTGGGAGGAGAATGAGTGCCGAACTTAAAAAAGCTGCTAGTTGCGGTTATTATGATTTTCGTTTCGTTACTCTTGCTGTCCCAATTTCATATAGATGATCAATTATTCGTACCATCACAGCCCTCAACGAATGAGGTAGCCAATCGCCCGCCTAAGGCGAAGAAGAGTCAAGAAACGTGGAAGCAGCTAAGAGTGCAGGTGAACCTGTCACCTATATCATTTATCCAACTCAATCAAGCCAATCAGTCTTTTATTGACGAAACGGGCATCTATGTAGAGCTTGTCAATACGACAGATAAATTGACTGATGCTGATTGGTTCAATCAGCTGGTTCAGGAATATAGTGCGGACATTATGCTGTCAGACAGTGTTTCCGTAATGGGCTTTGCCAAAAAGGGGTGGCTGCTGCCGATTGAGCAGTCATCGAATGCTGGCTTCTCCTCTCCGGCATGGCTAATGAATCAACTGAAGTGGAATGGGTATACGTGGGGAGTACCTGCTCAGATTGATCCTTATGTGCTGGTATGGAACAAGGAATTAATGGCCGGCAGAACCAAAGAATCCTTGCCTTCTAATTGGGAGGAGTGGAAGAGGATCCTTGACCCTAGCAGTCAGGATGGGGCTTCTGCTCTGCTTGAGCGTGGTACAGCTGCTGTAGAATTGCGTGCTATGCCTCAAGCCTGGTTTGCCTGGCATGATGGAGATAAGGAAGCCTTCTTATCGTTAATTCGGCGGTTGGGCTTGCTATGGCCGGAAGTGAATCAAGCGCCATTGATGCGTGCCGATTGGTATGCGAAGGGAGTTTCCGACAATGCGCAAGGATCCGGTCTTAAGTGGAACCAACAGTTAGCCCAGCTGGAGTCTTATCGAGCTCATTTTATACCTTGGGGAGAGAAAGCGAGCAAATCAGATACGTGGGATTTGCTGCGTGCCGGTCGAGTAGCCTTTGGGATCGTTCCCTATTCGGAAGCAGTGGCCGAGGTTAGTGAACCGCTAGCGATTGAAGCGCCAGCCGATGTACATCTTCCTGCTGGGCAGTGGGCAACAAGCAGAAGCTATATGATTGCTTCCAGTTCACAGCATGAAGCGGAGGCAAGGCAATGGATTGATTATATGACGAGTCTTGCGGTTCAGCGAGAATGGTACGATACATTGTCTGTGCTGCCTGCTCACGAACAAGCATACATAGATCGCTGGAGAGATATCCGTCGCTGGCTGCCAGATATGTTCCTGCCTCAAGCCAATCAAGGAGCGGCGTTATTTCATGCAATGGAACCGATTTATGGATGGATTGGGACAGCTGAGCTTTGGCTGAAGGGGGCTGCAACAACAGAGCAGCTCCAGAAGGAATGGAATCATTCAAGCACGATCAGCAGATAGCGGGATTGAGTATCCATCCATGGTACAATGCACTGGATACGGCCATCTGCTGATTCTCTGAACGAGGAGAAGCTCTAGCCTTACCGCCTTACCAGCTGAGCGCCAGCTTGACGGTAAGGCTTTTGTCTTCAATTGTCACTTCTTTGGCTTCAATAAAAGATACGAGCTGCTTCGGGTAGAAGCCAAGATCGAATTTTTGCTCCAACTCTGTACGCGTCGACTCGGGCAGTTCAAGCCCATTGAACAACATTCGATCAACATGGAACAAGATTCGATTCTCAGGTTCCGATTCTATCGTATAATGCCCTTCGATACGTACGCTCATGCCAGAGCGCGAGCCTTCAGCGGCGATCATGCCTTCCTTGAATTGGAATGCAAAGGTTTCGAACATGGGATCCTGCTCACGGAGAAACTGATTGAGTTGTTCTTCCTTGACTGTGATCGTATAATTAGTACCCTCGATGCTAAGGCTTCCACTATTTTTGACAAAATCGGGGAGCTTGTTCATCGCATTCGCCAATGCTCGGAAATAATGACGAACTTCATAAAGTCCAACGTTCTGCCAGTAAGTTGTAAACTCTTGTATAAGTGCATTCATCGCTTTAGGATCACTGCTGGCCGATATGTCAGCGTCCAGCTTCTGCTGCAGCCGCTTGAGCCGATCGCGCTGATCAATCAGCTGAGTGCGTACCGTTGAAAGCTCCCTTTCCAGACGCATATGCTGATCTCTTGTCTGACGCAAGGCTTGCGTTTGTTCCTTATAGTCATTCATAATGTCCTGATCAGACTGGAAGAGGATCTGGAAATATTCGAATAACTGAAACATATCTTGCAGCTGATCCGCAGAGAGAACAGCCTGGAGCATCATGTCTCGTTCTCCAATATAATAAGCGCGAAGCACACGACCGGCTTGTTCTCGCTTATGTTCCAAGGCGGCTTCGCGGGTCTGAAGCTCAGCTTCCGTTCGTGAACGTTCTTTGGCTGTCGATGCTTCCTGAACGGAGATACGATCGATCTCCTTATCCAGTTCTGTGATAGAGAGACTCTGTTGAAGCAGCTGCAGCTCTTCAGCGGTAGGCTGAATGCTCCATTGTACAGGCGAAGCTGGCTCCGCACCTGTCGCACACGGAACGATCGCGATGAGCTGCATCGATAGTAGAAGTCCGATAAGCGAGCGCCATGCGCGTGTCGTTATGGTCATGAGGCGACCTCCTTAAATAGTTGCACAACATTATCGTATGTTCAGATCGGGTTGGACATGACCTGAACCCGTGGTTGTGTACATAGAGTTGTATACATGGATGATACTTGCATGACTTAGCAAGATACTTCTATTGAACCTGCATAGATAGAAAGGAAGGACTGTATGTCTCATTATCAGCCGAATCCCGTCCTCATTCAATACTTAATTAACCAAATTGAACAATCCGATAGCAGCTGCATCCCTTTCTCGCAGTTTATGGGCACCTGTCTGTATCACGCAACAGACGGTTACTATATGTCAGAACGACCGAAGATCGGGCGTAACGGCGATTTCTATACAAGCTCGAATATCGGCTCAATCATGGCTGAGATGCTTGCTGTCTATGTAGAACGACGCACAAGGGAGCGTGGCTGGGATGCTGATTCCATCACGCTGGTAGAATGGGGAGCTGGTACAGGACGACTCGCACTGCAGATGAGCCAGCGGCTTAAGTATGATCGCTTCGAAGGCTATAAGCATGTCATTGTGGAAAGAAGCCCGCATCATCAGAGACTAGTATCCGAATTGCTCGGAGGAGAGCGGGTTCCAATGACATGGTGGGATGAACAGGTGTTTGAACAAGAGGCTCCTACACGGCGCCTGTTCGTTGTAGCCAATGAACTGCTTGATGCATTCCCAGTCGAGCGCATCCGGCATCATGATGGCCGGTATGAACAGTGCTATGTGAAGTGGGATGAGGAGAAGGAGCAATTCATGCCGCTATGGCTGCCCGCAACGGAAGATATTCTTTTATGGCTCGAGGAACATGAAATTCAACTTGTGGATCAGCAAATTTTCGATGCGGGGATTGCGATGACGGCTTGGATGACCTCAATTTTAAGTCAGGTGGGGGAAGCAGAGTTCATATTTATTGATTATGGGGATGGAACGAATGAGCTGACAGCAGCACATCGGATGGAGGGGACACTGATGTGTTACCATCGTCATCAGGCTCATGACAACCCTTGGATTCATATTGGCGAGCAAGATATCACGTCGATGGTGGATTTCGATATTTGCCAGCGTGTTGCGAAGCAAGTGAATGCTGCGATCATCGGTTATATGACACAAAAGTCATTTTTACTCGAACAGGGGTTGCTAAATGAATTGCAGCAGCATACCAACCCAGATCCGTTCAGTGCGGAAGCGCGTCGCAATCGTGCCATTCGACAATTGCTGCTGAGTGATCAGATGAGTGAACGGTTTCATGTACTCCTGCTGTCTTGCGGTTCGGAATCGGAAATTGGAATATTATAAGATTCAACACAAAAGAAGCGCCATGAGATCGCCGATCTCTTGACGCTTCTTTCTGTATCTATTCATTCTTTCATTCATTATCCGTCCGCAACAAGTCAACAGACAGTGATGCTGCTTAGTAAGGGTTTTTCATAACGAAGACGCTCCAGTACGAAAAGCCGCTGAAGCATACGACCATGTACGCCCAAAACAGCATTGTATATGTACGTTCGGACAATTTCAAGTAACCCAGCAACACAAAAAAAGCAGTCTGCATGAAGAACAGGAGCGCCATCTCAATCATGTCTCCTGCGAACGCCATCAGACCGATTACTAATGTCCAGAAGCCGAGTACGCGATACATCCGTGCCACGATTCATCCCCCTCTCGTTACGTTCAACCCAACATTTACTATTGACATTATAGCGTTCTAGCCATCTGGTGTAAACTGCCAATCTTGATGGATTAACGAACTTTTTCGGAATCTCCCCTTCATTGTGATCTATTGTATGGACAGGCATACGTATGATTCATAGAAAAAATGGATATACATTTTAGTATCCGATAGATTCTATGAACTCTACCATGGGCATAGAGATGGAATAAGCGGTTGATTACCGACTGATCATCCTTCGTCACTTGCTTCAATGCATATGACGTGGGTGCTGTATACAACCGAATTGAATGAGTGTCGTTAGGAGGGTATCGCATGACAGCAATTAGACAAGATGCGTGGACAGCGGACGATGATTTGATTTTGGCAGAAGTGACGTTAAGACATATTCGAGAAGGAAGTACTCAGCTAGCTGCTTTTGAAGAAGTAGGGGAAAAGATTGGCCGCACCTCTGCGGCTTGCGGATTCCGCTGGAATAGCTGTGTCCGTAAAAAATATGAAGCTGCAATTCAGCTTGCAAAAGCACAGCGTCAAAAGCGAAACTATATGAAAAAGCAGCCTATTGGTGCACAGGTGGCCTCTATTGCATTGGCGGACAGTGAAGAAGTCGGCCTTAAGCCAGAGCTCATTACCGAAGAATCACTTTCCATGGATATGGTGATCCGCTTCTTGCGTCAATGGCGCAACAGTTATCAAGAGCTGTCGCGTCAATTGAAGCATACGGAGAAAGAACTGCATGAGAAGGAAGAGCAGTATCATCGTCTGCGTGAAGAGAATGAGTATCTCTCCAAACAGGTGAATGCCGTTCAAACGGATTACCGTACGGTAAATGATGATTATAAGGCGCTCATTCAAATTATGGATCGTGCTCGCAGATTAGCGATTTTAAGTGAAGAAGAGGACGACTCCAAAACTCGCTTTCGGATGGACGCCAATGGCAACCTAGAGCGAATTGAATAGTTCCATCCGCTTACAGAAAGCGTGAAGAGAGAGCATTGCTCACTCTTTGCGCTTTTTTGTGTTTTTGCATTCGGTTTGATATAACAAATAGGATACTTGTACACAAGGGAAGGTGCCTGATATGGTTATCGATATTATTGGCGGGGGGTCATTGGGGCTGCTTCATGCAGCGATGCTGATGAGAACACGTAATTCAATAGATAGCAGCAATACGAAGGTGAGGATGTGGACACGAACTCCGGAGCAGGCGGAGCTAATTCGTAGTCAAGGGATTCATCTCGAGGATCTGGATGGGAGGCAGGCCCATATCTATCCAGTACATGCCTATCCGTTGGCAGAAGCAGGAGAAGTACTTGAACGGACAGGTATGAGAGCGAGCAGCATATGGTTGTTCGTGAAGCAGACACATATTGATTCTGAGCTTCTTAGTCAGTTAGAGAAGTTTCCTAGAGAGCAGACAGCTTCATTGGTGTGCTATCAGAATGGGGTTGGTCATATGGAAGCACTTAGTGCGATATGGCCGCACGAGCAATTAATATGGGCGGTTACAACGGAAGCGGCTAAACGAGTAAATTGCAATGAGGTTGTACATACGGGGCACGGGCATACGTCAATTGGCATCTGGGAGCCTGCTGGAAGCCGAACAGAACAGAAGGAATTAGTCAATCCTTTATGTTTGTCAACAAAGAAGTTGCTAGAAAATGCAGGATTTCAAACGTTTTTGTCGAACAACATCGAAGGTATGGTTTATCAGAAATTGCTTGTCAATGTCATTATTAATCCATTAACGGCTGTGCTGCGCATCAAGAACGGTCAACTGCTGCTGCAAGAGGACAGGCTGTCTTTAATGAAGGAGTTGTTCGGCGAGGCTGCTGCGGTATACCGAGCGGCTCATATTTCTATCGATGAAGAGAAGGATTGGGAGCGGGTTGTTCAGGTGTGCCGGATGACTTCGTCCAATTCGTCGTCCATGCTTCAAGATGTAGAAGCGGGAAGAAGGACAGAAATAGAGGCTATAACGGGGGCACTTATCCGAATGGCTGATCGATATGAGGTTGCAGTACCGCTTCATCGTATGATGTACCGTCTTATTCTAGCAAGTTGCGAATAACATTTCCCGTGCTGATCCCTTGTTGAGAGGAGTGAGTCTACCCGAATATGTTTCAACTGATGTTTGACGGATTCGTTCTGCTTTCTTTACTGCCCTTCTTCCCATTTCTTATTACTTGGCTAATTGGTAGGGGGCTGCTTAAACCAAAGAAGAGGGCAATTAAGCTGGCAATGGATATAACGACGGTGTTTCTCATTGCCTCGGTAGGCGGTTTATATAATACGTTGTTTGACTCTAAGGCAGGATTTTATTGGATACTGTTCTTTCTGTTAATCGCAGCAGGGTTAATCGGTGGGTTGCAACAGCAGAAGTATGGCAGGTGGGAACCGAGAAAATTGATTCGTGTCATTTGGCGAATAACTTTCTTCTTGCTTGGCGTACTGTACGTTTTCTTGCTATTGATTGGAATAATTATTTATTCGGCAAGCATGTAGGATAAGCTATACTCATAAAGGTAGATTATTGATAGGACTCATGCGTCAATATCAATGGATGATGGCAGCTAGTTGTTGAATTGTGCATGAAGGAATGGAATACATAATCTTTGTTTTGACGGTCAGAAGCCGCATTGTGTACAATCGAGACGAGGCAAAAAGGGAGGCGGCTATCTTTGAAATGGCCAATATTATCTATTCCGGTTCAGCAACCGCTGACCGTACAGTACATGGAACGCGAACCATCTGTTGTCGAGACGTTCTACGAATATCATCCGGACTTGGATTGGGAGAAGAGAGCAGATTGGGTGGAGTGTTCGGGACAGCTAAGAGTGAATCGCACACGCTTGGCCGATGTGCTTACCCGCTATAATGAGCGGTTCAATAACAGCCAAGCTGTACGAGATTCCATAGAACGACTGAAGGATGAGCGGTCGTTAGTCGTTGTAGGGGGACAGCAGGGCGGCTTGTTTACGGGTCCGCTGCTTGTTCTGTATAAAGCAATTTCCATTATTCGAATGGCGCAAGAAGCAGAAGTCAAATTAGCAAGACCAGTGGTTCCTGTCTTCTGGATTGCGGGAGAGGATCATGATTTTGATGAGGTTGATCATACGTATGTGGTAACCTCCGATCCTGCTGTACAGCGTATACGAATGGAGAAGCCAGGTGATCGACGTGCCCCTGTGAGCCATGTGAAGCTGGATGCTGCTGCATGGGAATCGGTTCTTACAGAGCTACAGAGATCTTTGCCAAAGACGGAGTTTACACCAGGGCTGCTCGAGCACCTGCGCGAATCAGTGGCTACTTGTGCCACGCTGTCAGATTCCTTCGCAGCGACTATGGGCCGACTATTTGGTGAATATGGACTCGTGCTCATCGATTCGGCAGATGACGGACTGCGCGAGCTTGAAGCGCCTATGTTCGAGACGATTCTCCAGCACAATGACCGACTGGAGAAGGCTTACGACACCAGTGAGCAGCAGCTTGCTTCTTATGGCTATAGCCCTCAGGCGGTACGTTCCGAACACAGCGCGAATGTGTTCCTCGTGCGTGACGGGGAGCGACACTTGCTGCATAAGGAGAACGGGCAATTCGTCAATCATCGCCAAGGAATATCGTGCACGATGGAGCAGATGTTGGACATCGCACGGAATTCACCGCAGGAGCTGAGCAATAATGTATTGACGAGACCGCTTATGCAGGACTATTTATTCCCAGTACTGGCTACCGTGCTTGGACCAGGAGAAATTGCTTACTGGGCGCAGACGAAGCAGGCATTCAGAGAGCTGGGCATGAGAATGCCAATCATATGGCCACGCATGGGATTTACTTGTATTGAGGGGACACTAAATAAGCTTCTGGATAAGTATGAGTTGTCGGTTGAAGATGTTGTGTATCATTACGAAGCAAGAAGAGCTTCGTGGCTGCAAGCGCAGGATGCACTTCACTTGGATGAACGCTTCGAGACGCTGCGTGCAGAAGTGGATACCAGATATACCGAGCTGCTGGAGGACCTTGTCGCATCGCTTCCTGCACTTGGGAAACTTGGTGCTACGAATCATAATAAAGTACTTGAACAGATTGATTTCCTTCATCACCGTGCTAAGGACGCGATGGCGAAGCAGCATGAATCAGGTTTGCGGCAGTGGGAACGGCTGCATGTCTCCCTTCATCCGCTTGGCAAACCACAGGAACGTGTATTGAATATGCTAGGGTATGCCTGCCGTTACGGTGAGAATTGGTTTGCGATGTTGATGGAGGCTCCTGTCGTATGGAGAGGGGAACATCGCATCGCCCTGTTGTCATAAGCTATGTTAAGAGCATGAGCTGGAAAGACCCGATTTCCTGAAATCAAGACGGATCATGAAATGGCTTCTTAATCCAAAATGGGAGAGGATGAACTGTCCATGAGTAATACACCAACTCGTAATACAAATGCGGCAAACAAGAGCATCATCCGAGATATTGCATTGGCACCAGAAGGTCATTTGAAAATTGAATGGGTTCAAGCGCATATGCCTGTGCTTAACCGCATTCGGGAACAATTTGAGGCGGAGCAGCCGTTCAAAGGACTCAAAGTAGCAATATCGCTTCATTTGGAGGCGAAGACCGCTTATTTGGCGAAGGTCGTTCAAGCTGGCGGCGCAGATGTAACGATAACAGGAAGCAACCCGTTGTCGACGCAGGATGATGTATGCGCTGCGCTAGTTGAAGACGGCATCACTGTATACGCCAAGTACAACCCAGATCCGGAAGAATATAAGCAGTTGCTTATTCACACATTGGAGACGAAGCCTGATTTGATTATCGACGATGGCGGAGATTTGGTCTCGATTCTGCACGCTGAGCGCCCTGACTTGCGTGATCAAGTGAGAGGCGGCGCGGAAGAAACGACTACAGGCATTCTCCGCTTGAAGGCGATGGAGAAGGATGGCACGCTTCAATTCCCGATGGTTGCCGTTAATGATGCTTATTGCAAGTATTTGTTCGACAACCGTTATGGTACTGGTCAGTCGGTATGGGATGGCATTAATCGTACAACGAATCTGGTTGTAGCCGGCAAGACGGTGGTCGTGGTCGGGTACGGATGGTGCGGCAAGGGTGTTGCCATGCGTGCCAAAGGTCTCGGCGCGAATGTCGTTGTTACCGAGGTGGACGCGATCAAAGGCGTAGAAGCCTACATGGATGGATTTACAGTGCTGCCGATGATCGAAGCCGCTCGTGTAGGAGATATCTTTGTGACCGTCACAGGCAACCGTGATTGCATCCGTGGTGAGCATTATGACGTGATGAAGGACGGTGCCATCTTGTCCAATGCTGGACATTTCGATGTTGAAGTGAATAAGCCTGAGCTTGAGGCTCGTTCCACATCTGTACGTACGGTACGCAAGAACATTGAAGAATACAAGCTGCAAGATGGCCGCAGTATCTACTTGCTGGCTGAAGGCCGTCTAGTCAATCTGGCTGCAGGGGATGGCCATCCAGCTGAAATTATGGATATGACATTTGCGCTTCAAGCAATGTCCTTGAAATATGTAAATGATCAATATCAATCCATTGGGAAAAAAGTTGTCAATGTGCCGTATGAGCTTGACGAGCAAGTTGCACGCTACAAGCTGGAGTCGCTCGGAATCTCCGTAGACACGCTTAGCAGCGAGCAAAAGTCTTACTTGGAGAGCTGGCAAGAGCACTGATGGAATGAAGCGATGAAGCCTGTATCAGACAAGAAGGAAGAACCGCCATTAGCGATATGCTAGTGGCGGTTTTATTTTGGGTATGAAGCTTACCTATGCAACATATTTCTTGGCAATTCGTCTATTGATTGAGTATGGAGAACAAAGCCATTACATCCAAGATATCCATGCCAAGATGATAGAGGGGGCATACGGGATGAAAAAGAGAAATTGGGGATGGCAAACAGTCGTGCTGGCGTCGCTTCTGCTGTTGCTGCTTCTTGGTGGCTGTAGTTCGGCATCAGACAGTCAAGGGTTAAAAATGGCGGGGAATACAGCGCCAGAAGCGGCTCAGATGGAAGCGACTAGTAATGATGCTGCTGTAAGCAGAGAGGAACCATTACAGGTGGGTGCGGGGCAGCAAGTGCAGGTAAAGACCGATCGCAAGCTCATTTATGAAGCGCAGCTTCGCATGGAAGTTGCCGACTACGGGGCTGTGAAAGAGAAGCTGAATCGATTCATTGCGCAATCACAAGGCTATGTGCTGCAATTTTCGGATCAGGAGACAGACAGCGAGCGAGGCGGATCCTATGTCATTAAGATTCCTGCTGTTGGATTTCAATCGTTCATTGATGAGCTAGGCAAGTGGGAGTCGATCTCCTATACTCGTCAATATTCGGCTAATGATGTGACCGAGGAGTATGTTGATTTACAGGCGCGGCTTAAGGCGCGCCGCACAGTAGAGTCAAGACTGCTGTCCTTCATGGAGAAGGCCACGAAATCGGAAGATTTATTAAACTTCTCGAATGAGCTGGGGAATGTACAATCGGAAATTGAACAAATTGTGGGGAAAATGAGGTATTATGATAACAATGTAGCGATGTCCACGATTACATTGGATATGGTTCAACGGCTTAAAGCGAAGCGTGGTCAAGCGCTTGAGGATGCATTTGGAACTCAAGTGGCGGATACCCTAGTAGGCAGTTGGGACGCTCTTGTAAAATGTGTGAAGTCTATTGTTCTCGTGCTTGTTGCGCTGCTTCCTTTTCTTTGTGCGCTGCTCATTATCGGAACTCCGATCTGGCTTATCACCAGAAAGAAGAGAGGAAGGAATGGAAACTTGAGCGGGAATACCGGGGAGAATGTGTTGGGATCAATAACACCAGCAGATGCTGAGGCGGCAGAGGCAGCATTAGAAGACACAAGTAAAGACAAGGCTGCCGATTCTTCTGAAGTGCAGAGTGACACAGGCAACTCGGCTGTAGACAATGGCGAAGATAGAAGGTAAGAGCATGATTAGGCATGCTGATGTCCTGTCTTTGTATGTGTTAATGGAAACATATCCAAAATTTATATAGGCCTAATTCGCAATAAAATCCTGCTTTCTAGCAGGATTTTTTTCTTTTATGGCGAAGTACATTCGTTGTGGAGGAAAGTGGGGCACTGTGGTGGATTTAGGGGGAGGAGTGGTGGCTGATGTTCATGGGCGAGTATCAACATAGCATCGATGACAAAGGCCGTCTCATCATACCTGCTAAGCTGCGTGACTCTTTAGGAACTACATTTATACTGACTCGAGGGTTGGATCAGTGTCTCTTCGTCTACCCTATGAATGAATGGGAAGCACTTGAGCAGAAGTTAAAGGCACTTCCCTTAATGAAGGCTGATGCTAGAGCCTTTACCCGCTTCTTCTTTTCCGGGGCAAGTGAATGTGAATGGGACAAGCAAGGTAGGGTTACAATCCCTTCCCATTTGCGAGGCTATGCACATTTGGAAAAAGAATGCATGGTTATCGGTGTCCAGAATCGGGTAGAGATTTGGAGCAAGGATGCTTGGGAACAATATGTAGAGCAGTCGGAATCCGCATTTAACGAGATTGCGGAGACGTTGGTTGATTTTAATTTTTAGGTGAACATCAGGACTATCATAACGCATTGCAGCTAGATGGGAACCGAAATTGGGAGGTATTGCGTTGTTTCATCATATTACCGTGTTGAAAGAAGAATCGGTAGAAGGCTTGCGAATACGTCCTGACGGCATTTATGTCGACTGTACGCTAGGAGGAGCTGGACACAGCGAGCGAATTGTTTCTCAGCTGTCATCTGCCGGAAGACTAATTGCGCTGGATCAGGACGATTGGGCGTTGGATAATGCGAAGGTTCGTCTTGCGTCTTATTTGGATCGGGTAACGCTTGTCAAAACCAACTTCCGCCATTTGGAGGAAGCATTGATTCAAGCGGGTGTGCCGCAGGTGGATGGAGTTCCACAAGTGGATGGGATCCTATTCGATCTTGGCGTATCATCGCCTCAGCTTGATGAAGGAGAGCGTGGATTCAGCTATAACCATGACGCGCCGCTGGATATGCGTATGGATCAGAATGGCGAATTGACAGCTTACGATATTGTCAATGGCTGGTCAGAAGCCGATATCGCGAAAATTTTATATCAATATGGGGAAGAGAAATTCTCGAAACGGATTGCCAGAGAGATTGGGGCAGCTCGCGCTAAGCAGCCCATTCAGACAACCGGAGAACTCGCAGAGCTGGTGAAGGCAGGTATTCCTGCTGCTGCAAGACGAACAGGCGGACATCCTGCGAAGCGAAGCTTTCAGGCGCTCCGAATTGCTGTTAATGACGAGCTTGGCGCTTTTGAAGATGCCTTACATCAAGCGGTACGCTGCTTGAAGCCGGAAGGAAGAGTGGCCGTAATTACGTTCCACTCGCTGGAGGATCGGATCTGTAAGCATATTATGAATGAGTATGTTGGAAGATGCACCTGTCCACCGGGTTTGCCAATGTGTGCATGTGGCCACAAAAGTGTGTTGTCGTTAGTGAATCGCAAACCAATTGCCCCGAATGATAACGAGTTGGCAGACAACCCGCGGTCGCGTTCGGCTAAGTTGCGTGTTGCTCAAAAATTGGGATGAGGGGGAGCAGATAAATGGCCTATGTGCGCGGCAACCTGGCGATGCGTCCTGAGAGACAGACACAACAGAAGCCTCGATATCGTCAAACGAAGAAGAAGGTAACCCGGAAATCTACTCTACCTACTCGAGAGAAGCTGCTTTATTTGGGCACAATCGGTTTCTGCGCGGGCGTAGCTCTGTTCATCATTAGTGGGTATGCCAATATTTACAACATGAATCTGAAGGTTCAAGAAACGAAGCGGGCAACGGTTGCACTGACGAATGAAGTGTCGGAGCTAACGGTGGAGAAGGAGAAGCTGTCCGATTGGAATCGGATTGAACGCGAAGCAAGAAAGAATGGTTTGCGCTTCCCTGAGACATTATCTGAAATTGAAGTATACAAACAACAAGTAGGAAACGATTAAACGAGGGATGAAGATGGTCAAACGAATTAAGTTGCGCACGTTGACGATCGGGGGCTTATTCACCCTCTTTTTTATTGTCATTATTGGGAGACTGTTTTGGTATCAAGTTATTAATCAGCCATTTTGGATGGCGGAAGCCAAGCAGTCTTGGGCTGTGAAGAAGGAGATTGCCCCAGTTCGAGGCACGATATATGACATGAATGGTGAAGTGCTTGCTATGGATGCACCTGCATACACAGTAGCGGTCGGCCCTAAGATCATTCAGGAACTGCGCACCTCGAAGAAGTTAGTTGAGAAGAATATTGATGTAGAGCGGCTTATCGTAGAAAAACTGAGCGTCATACTGAAGAAACCTGAGAACGAATTGTATGAGCTCGTCCGCAAGAAGAAAGACAAGGATGAGTTCTATGCGCAGGTAGAAGTTCGCAGTGAAGGCTGGAAGGTGAACGATGAGACTGCACAGAAGCTGAGAGACTTCACAGAAGAGTTGAAGAAGACGACAGAATTGAGAGATGTCGGACTCTACCTCTTGCCTGAGGTGAAGCGCTTCTACGCGAAAGAATCATTGGCGTCGCATGTGCTAGGTTATACAGATAAGCAGGGCAATCCGATCGGCGGAATTGAGAAGCTGTATGACGAGCAACTGCGCGGAGCGGCAGGGATGCTCCAATATGAGAAAGATCGGATGGGTAATAAGCTGCCGAAGGCTTCGGAAGTATACAAGCCATCTAAGGATGGAGACAACATATACCTCACTATCGATCGTAATATTCAGCAATATATTCAAGATGCAATGCGTGAGGTGTACAATAAATACTCTCCTCATAGTATGACGGTAATAGCAGCAGATCCGAAGACTGGCGATATATTGGGGCTTGCGAATATGCCGGATTTCAATCCGAATTCGTATTGGAATGCCAAGGACATTGCAGCTTTTTACAATCATGCGGTTCAGTCTCGATATGAGCCGGGCTCAACATTCAAAATTGTGACACTGGCTGCGGCTGTGCAGGAAGGCATTTTTGATCCGAATGCGACATTTGTATCTGGTAAGATCTATGCGGGAGGACGCCCCATCCACGACGTTAACCGTGATGGATGGGGAACAATCACGTACTTGGAAGGACTCAAGCGTTCCAGTAACGTTGCCTTCGTTAAGCTTGGATTTGAGCAATTGAAGGAAGAACGCTTGAAGGCGTACATTGAGAAATTTGGCTTTGGCAAACCGACAGGCATTGAACTTCCCGGAGAGAACAGTGGTCTTATCCGATTTGAATATCCGGCAGACGTGGCTGCGGCTTCGTATGGACACGGTAAGGTACTAGTGACGCCTATCCAGCAAATTATGGCGGTTGCATCTGTAGCCAATGGCGGGAAGCTTATGAAGCCGCATATTGTTCGGAAAATTCATGATCCCGTTACAGGTGAAGTGACCGAGCGCAAGCCGGAGGTAGTGCGTCAGGTAATCGAACCAGGCGTTGCTAAACAAGTAAGCGAATATTTGGAACAGGTTGTGGCGGATCAGCAGATTGGTACAGGTAAAAATGCATACATCGAAGGATATCGCGTTGCCGGCAAGACTGGTACAGCATTGAAGGTCATTAATGGTGATTATGCCTCCACTCGTGCGATGGTATCTTTCGTCGGCTATGCTCCTGTTGAGGATCCACGTATTGTACTTCTGGTTGTTGTGGATGATCCGCAGGATTATTGGGAAGGTGGAGGCTTTGTAGCGCCGCTTATGTTCAAGAAGATCGTATCGCAGTCGCTGCGTTACATGGGTGTTCCTTCTTCGATCTCCGGCCAAGACAAGGGCAATGAGAAGAAGACGGGGGCACCAATAACCGTTAAGGCACCTGATATTCAGGGCTTGAAGCCTTACGATGCCAAACAGCGATTAGCTGAGCAAGGAATCGTCTTCGAAACGGTTGGAGCAGGGGAGAAAGTGAAGCGTCAATATCCGGCGCCAGGCGAGCCATTGGCAATCGGCCAACGGATATACCTGCTTACTGACGAGCCTGATAAGCTGCCTTTGCCGAACTTTAAGGGCAAATCGCTGCGTGATGTCATGGAGATCACCTCCATGCTCGGTTGGGAAGTTCGTGTTGATGGAGAAGGCTACGTCACCGAACAAAAAGAAACCAATGAAAATGGGACGCGTATCGTTCATATTAAATTGGAGCCAAAACATCCGTAAGGCGTGTGGAAGAGAAGGAAAAAAAGTGGTCTTGTGTAGGCTTACGGATCATCCTCTTGAAGCTTGTTCTATCCGCTGGTTGTCCCGAATAGGTTGTTTATGAACCGATGTCGGACGAGGGAGGGTATATATGAAGGTTACAGGGGTGACGATCCGTAAGAGGTTAATCGTTGGAATGGTGCTCATATCGATTGGATTTATCGCGCTCATTGTCCGCTTGGCGTATGTGCAGCTGTGGGAGGGCAAAGAACTGGCGAATCTGGCAGAAGATTCGTGGCGGAGGGAGATTCCCATTTCCCAGAAGCGCGGTGAGATACTGGATCGCAAAGGCGAAAGAATCGCCTACAATATCAGTTCTCCAACGATATGGGCTATTCCTGTGCAAATTGAAGACCAGAAAGCCACTGCAGCACAAATTGCACCTCTCCTTGGGATGAAAACGGAAGTTGTAGAGCGCATGATTGCGAAAGGGCAGTCTGTGAAGCAGATTAAGGGCGGCGGTCGTAAAATATCGCTTGAAACAGCGGAAAAAGTGCGGGAGTTGAACTTGCCGGGGATCGTCGTGGCAGAGGATAATAAAAGATATTATCCTTATGGCGATTTGGCGGCTCATATACTCGGCTTCACTGGTATAGACAATCAAGGGTTGACAGGTATTGAACAGAGGTATGATTCTGCATTAACCGGCTTGCGAGGGAACATCGCTTATTTGTCTGATGCAAGCGGCAATCAGATGCCGAATTCCTCAGAAAAGTACATCGTTCCCCGAGATGGATTAAATTTGCAATTGACGATTGACAAGCAGATACAGACAATTATGGAGCGGGAACTTGATCGTGCGATGGAGGAATTGAAGCCGAATCAGGCGCTGGCGATTGCCATGGATCCGAATACGGGTGAAATTTTGGCAATGGCAAGCAAGCCAAGCTACGATCCGGCTCATTATAAGGACTTCCCCTCTGATGTATATGATCGCAACCTGCCCATTTGGATGACTTATGAGCCGGGTTCTACGTTCAAGATCATAACGCTTGCTGCTGCGATACAGGAGGGCAAGGTTGATCTGTACAATGAACATTTTTTTGACCCTGGACGTGTAGAAGTCGGTGGAGCGAAGCTGCGCTGCTGGAAACGCGGGGGTCATGGCAGTCAGACCTTTTTGGAAGTCGTCCAAAATTCGTGCAATCCGGGCTTTGTTGCACTTGGCAATCGACTGGGTAAAGAGACATTGTTCGATTACATACGCAACTTTGGTTTCGGACAGAAGACAGGCATTGACCTTAGTGGAGAAGCAAGTGGGATTTTGTTCAAGCTGAGCCGGGTAGGCCCCGTTGAGCTTGCCACTACTGCGTTCGGACAAGGGGTATCTGTCACTCCTATTCAGCAAATTACGGCAGTGTCTGCGGCCATCAATGGAGGCAAGCTGTTCAAGCCGCATGTGGCGAAGTCATTCATTCAGCCGGAGACAGGGATGGTTGTTGAAGATATTAAGCCGGAATTGGTCAGACAAGTCATCAGTCCAGAGACCTCAAGCAAGGTGCGTGATGCTCTTGAACATGTGGTTGCTCAAGGCACGGGGAGAAATGCTTTCATCGATGGTTATCGCGTTGGTGGCAAAACAGGTACCGCACAGAAGGTTATCAATGGCAGATATTCGCCGAACGAGCATATTGTATCGTTCGTTGGCTTCGCACCTGCTGATGACCCGAAGGTTGTTATCTATACAGCAGTTGATAATCCGCAAGGCATACAATTCGGTGGTCTTGTAGCCGCACCGATTGTGAAGCGGATTATGGAAGATACGCTCCATTATATGGGCGTTGAACCGCGGAAGGAACAAGTTTCTCGCAAGTATCGTTTCGATGAGACGCCGGTTGTTGTCGTTCCTAACTTAGTAGGGAAGACCTTGACTGATATCTACGAAGATATGAATATGAATTTTCAATTAGCCAAATCCGGTACGGGCAACACCATTATTCATCAGGCGCCTAAGCCCGGAACCCGTGTAGATCGAGGATCTACGATACGAATCTATATGGGAGAAGAGAAAGAGACGGAGGAATAATTCATGC
>NZ_MAIS01000253.1:0-1111 GCF_001680695.1 Paenibacillus sp. KS1
AAATGTACAACCGAACATCCAACCGAATATTGAACCTTACGTACAACCGAACATCCAACCGAACATCTATCCAAATGTACAACCAAACATTCAACCGAATATCGAGCCTTACGTACAATCGAATATACAGCCGAATGTATCGCCGATCACAGAGTCGAATCAACCGTTTTCTCCTTATGAGTGTTACTGCCCACCGACACCTGTCTTCTGCAATCCTGGCTTTCCGCCTGTACCAACTGCTATCTATCCGCCATATCCTCCTGTGTATGGTGGTGCAGTATCGACGATTTCGGGATATATTCCTTCTGCAATTCCGGCTGCAGTACCAACAGCAGTATGGGGGCCGATTGCTCAACCATTTGTCTATGCTTGTGGTTGTGGAGAAGAGCATGGCAAGCATCCGTATGCGAATCAGTCATTAATGAATGCAGCTAATATGTATGCCCCAGCAGGTACACAAGGAAACGATTCTTATGAGCAGCCAACAGGGTATGGTTCGGACGGTATGCACTTCTACAATCCAAACTTATACGGATCCATTCCGGGATTCGCCAATTCGTCTTTGGGGAGTAACGCTTCAATCGGAGCGGGTGGTCATGGCAAACGTGCAGAACATGAAGTGGAGTTTAACAGAGAATCGGCATCCACAACGGACAAAGAAGGGCATGTATCCAGTGTAGGTACAAAAAAGGAACAACAGGCGAGGATTAAAGGGTCGCCTTCCCGGACGACAAAAAAGAAGAGCACGGAAAAAAAGAAAACGGCGCAGAAGCGTTCTAACGTGAACTCGAGAAGCATTCCGTGGATCAACGGATAGTCCAAAGGAAGCTGGAGTATCAACTATGAGAGAGACTGCATTAAGCAGAATGATCATGGTTGATATTTCCTGTTGTCAAGATGGGACAGGCCATGATATATTATAAATCCAGTCGCGAGATGCGGCGGCGCAGTAGAGCTTCAACGCTTCAAACGAATCTTCTAAGAAAAAAGATTTTAAAAAAAGTGTTGACAACAAATTAGCTCCTGTGATAAGATAAAGTTCCTGTTGCGAAAGATGTTGAAAAATGTCGGAGCAGCAAGAAATGAAGATTGTTCTTTGAAAACTGAACAA
>NZ_MAIS01000182.1:0-3184 GCF_001680695.1 Paenibacillus sp. KS1
GATCACATAATTGGTGGGTTCTGAGGGGTTCAAACCCTCGACCTGATGATTAAGAGTCAACTGCTCTACCAACTGAGCTAAGAACCCATCTGATTAACTGGGTTCAAGGGGGATTGAAGCATCCCGATTGAACGAAGCTGTTGAGAAGTGCCTTGTTCCTTAACACATCCTTAGTATAGACCTCTACAGGCGATTCGTAAAATAGAATTAAGGGGGTTATCCGTGGATATTCAAGGATATTCCCTTCTCTGCTAAGGGTGTAGTATGACTCTGTTAGGAATACTTCCATTTCCCGTATTATGCGATAAGGAGCAGGGATTTAGTTCTCTACTCCTTACCGTGCATGTTTATATTTGCGTGTTCAGATGTATATAAGTTACCTAAATTGTTGAGGGCTGCGTATTTGAAATTTAGGTGCGGCGCATATAAGCGCGGACGGTGAGTGGGGCAAAGATGGCTACGATGACCATAGCGCACAGGAGAGTGAGGCCAAATTCAATGCCGATCGTACCTTGATTGGCGAGCTCACGTACAGCACTTACTAAATGGGTGATTGGGTTAATATTTGCAAACCATTGAAGCCAATCTGGCATTGTATTGACCGGTACGTACGCATTGGAGAGAAAGGTGAGCGGGAACAGCACCATCATGGCAATCCCTTGTACGCTAGCTGCTGTACGAGCAATGACGCCGAAGAAGGCAAAAATCCAGCTGACCGCCCAGGAGCACGCAATGACAAGCAAGCCGGCGATTGCGACATAACCTAGACCTCCGGCTGGGTGATAGCCCATTAAGTAGCCCATCACAAAAGTGAGTACGGTTGCAATGGCAAAACGGATTGTATCTGCTAGAAGGGCTCCCGCCAAAGGCGCAATACGCGCAATCGGAAGTGACTTGAAGCGATCGAATACGCCCTTATCCATATCTTCACGCAATTGGACACCAGTGGCGACTGCACTCGTGATGACCGTCTGAACAAGAATGCCGGGGATAATGATTGGTAAGTAATCATGTACATTTCCTGAGATTGCCCCGCCAAATATATAGGTGAACATGAGGGTAAACAAAATAGGCTGAATGGTTACATCGAACAATTGCTCGGGGGTACGCTTTATTTTGAGCAGCCCACGGTAGGCCATTGTCATTGAATTACGTAGTGACTGACCGAAGCTGGCATAGTTTTTTAACTGATGGTGTGAGCTCTTATTTACGGTTGCATTACTCATACTCGTGCCTCCTCTCTAACGTTCATGCGTTCGGTATTGTGGATCGCGTTCGTGTTCTCTATCGCACTCGCAGAGCTGTTCCCGGTGATGGTTAGAAATACTTCGTCAAGGGTAGGTTTCTGTACGCTGATTTCGGCAAGTCGAATTTCTTTGTTGCGCAGAGCGATCAACAGGTCGGTTACTTGGTCGGCGTCGGCCATCGGTGCAGTGATGGTTCCAGCTTCGGCGGTTACATTGGAGCGGACTTGAAGTACTTGGTCTACGATTGCACGCGCATCGGCGATATCTTTTTCATGTTGGAGTCTTAAATGCAACGACGACGTTCCAACGGAAGCCTTCAGTTCATCCACTGTGCCTTCTGCGACAACTTGGCCGCGGTCGATAACCGCGATACGATCTGCCAACTGATCGGCTTCATCGAGGTACTGTGTGGTGAGGAGCACGGTTGAGCCTGTATCGACTAAACGGCGAATCGTATCCCACATCTGTGAGCGCGTACGCGGATCCAACCCTGTTGTCGGTTCATCCAAAAAGATGAGCGGAGGCTGAGCAATGAGGCTCGCAGCCAAATCCAGCCTGCGTCGCATGCCTCCGGAGAAGTTCTTGAGCGGCCGCTTGGCTGCCTCTGACAAGCCAAACTCCTCTAACAAGTCAGCTGCCTTGCGCCGTGCCTCAGCACGACCTAAACCAAGAAGCCGTGAGAAAATAATGAGATTTTCGGTCGCACTTAAGGTCTCGTCAACCGATGCATACTGTCCGGTTACCCCAATTAATTGACGGACGATATGGGATTCCTTCACGACATCGTGTCCGAAGATTCGTGCCTCGCCAGCATCCTGACGTAATAATGTGGCCAACATGCGAATCGTCGTTGTTTTCCCTGCTCCATTCGGACCCAGCACGCCGTATATCGAACCAGCACGAACATTCAAGTCTACGCCATCCACAGCGCGATTGTCTCCGAATGTTTTGACGAGCCCACGGGCTTGAACAGCCCATTCACAACTGTTCGAAACTGCTATGTTGAAATTATTGTTCATTTCCATTTCTCCTTACTTCAAGATGGAATGTATGCACTCGTTTTTTAGTCTATTTGCATTGTAGAAGTAATTTACAACCTGTTAAACCTTCTGTGGAATGGTTTTCCAGTCAGTCTGTAGACCGATAAACAACGGGGTAAGATGAGGTGTTGCGATGAGCACAAAGAAACACGCCTAACGAACAGCGTGTTATCTAGGATAAATGTTATTCAATAAGGATGTAGATAATGAATGGATTAGTGTGCTTGTGTTCGGTATATGCTTGATACGAGCGTATGTCCTAGAATGATGTTCGCAATGATGATGATATGATCATTTTGGAGGAGGTATGTATAGACTTCGGGAAGATTGTGAAAAAGTCCTAAGTAACCCCAAACATGGGCGAGAGAGATTATAAAAGCAGGAAGCCCTAGTAGCAGTAATCTGGACGTATCGATTTTTCGTGTTTCCTTGTCGCGAGATGAACCATTCAAGAGGCTTAATCCTAGAAGTGCTCCTATGCCTCCAAAACAACCAATTGGGTTGACGATGATGTAGACGAAGTTATACTCAAGTGTGTGCTTCGCCTCGGCTAAATGATTGTTCAGTAATGTTGTTCCACCCACCAATAGGATTACAATGAGCACGAGATAGACAAGGCTTGTGACGAAGTTCCTCTGTCTCAATTGAAAATGAAATCGATCAAACAAAAACACGACCTAACGAATCATGGGATTTGTACGGTTTAATGAAAAAGAAAGATAAATAGAGAAAAAAGAAGAAATGATGTCTAATTGCTTCATATTGCTATAAAATTGTTAAAAAGAAGTAGAAAATAATCTACCAAGGCCGACAATAGGAATTTGCAGGAAATTGTGTTGAGGTAGTATAATGGTTTGGCATACAAAAATATGGGGCCATAGCTCAGCTGGGAGAGCG
>NZ_MAIS01000082.1:0-29212 GCF_001680695.1 Paenibacillus sp. KS1
CTTCCCGTTAAGAGGTGTGTTCCGTCATCCAACCATCGAGGAGATGGCGAAGGCGATAACCGAGATGCATCAAGAACTTTACACGGAAATACCTATCGCTGAGGAAAAAGCCTATTATCCGTTATCTTCAGCGCAGAAACGGCTGTTCATTGTAAGCCAGCTGACAGGAGCCGAGGTAAGCTATAACATGCCGGGGGTGCTGATTCTCGAAGGAGAGCTGGATCGTGCGCGATTCGAACGGGCTTTCCAGAAGCTGATAGACCGACATGAATCGCTGCGGACAAGCTTCGAGACGGTACGCGGCGAGCCTGTGCAGCGCGTTCACCCGCAAGTGGAGTTCGCTATCGAATATCACCTTGCAGCAGAACAAGATGCAGAGGCGCTGATCACTCAATTCGTCCGTCCATTCCAGCTTAATCAAGCACCGCTGCTCAGAGTCGGATTGATTGAAACTGGACAGGAACGTCATATTCTGATGTTCGACATGCACCATATCATTTCCGATGGCGTAACGATGGGTCATGTCGTGAATGAATTCTCCCGGATATATGCAGGCGATCAACTGCCGGCGCTGCGTATCCAATATAAGGACTATGCTGTATGGCAGCAATCCAATGAATATGCAGAGAAGCTTGCGCATCAGGAATCCTATTGGCTGAAGCAATTGGACGGAGAACTGCCGACGCTCGAATTGCCGACCGATTATGTGCGACCGGCTGTACAGCAGTTCGAAGGTGATGTGGCCTTGTTCACCTTAACGAACAGTCAGGCCGAGCAGCTGCAACGATTAGCGGCAAACTACGGCGCAACCTTATATATGGTTCTGCTTGCAGCATATACCGTGCTCCTGCACAAATATACGGGACAGGACGATATCATTGTCGGAACACCGATCGCGGGCCGCAATCATACGGAATTGGAGCCGCTCGTTGGGATGTTCGTCAATACGCTCGCCATCCGCAATTATCCAACTGGTGAGAAATCCTTCGCGGAACTGTTGGCCGAGGTGAAGGATACGGCCCTCGCCGCATTCGACAATCAGGATTATCCGTTCGAAACGTTGGTAGAGAAGGTTCATAAGTCTCGGGATATGAGCCGGAATCCAGTGTTCGATACGATATTCAGTGTAGAGCATGCACAGCAGGATTCTTTCCATATCGATGGACTCCGGATAAGTCCATACCCGCACAGCCATTCTGTCGCGAAGTTCGACTTAACCTTCCATGCCGAACAGAATGAAGAAGGGATACTTTGTGGTCTAGGGTATGCGACTGCTTTATATGCCAGTGAGACTGTGGGGCGTATGGGAGAACATTTCGTACAATTAATAGATGCCATCATCGCAGAACCGAATGCGAAACTGATGTCTCTGAATATGATGAGCCTGCAGGAAAGAGAGCAGGTCAAGCTGGTATTTAATGATACGATAACGAATTATCCGCGGGAGAAGACGATTCAACATTTGTTCGAGGAGCAGGCAGAGAAATCGCCGGATGCGGTTGCTGTCCAATTCGGAGGAGAAGGGCTCACATACCGCGAGTTGAATGAACGGTCGAATCGCTTGGCGAGAACACTGCGAGGTAAGGGTGTAAAAGCCGGCCGCTGCGTAGGTCTAATGACGGATCGTTCGCTAGACATGATTGTAGCGATTATGGCGACCCTGAAGGCAGGAGGGGCATATGTGCCAATTGATCCGGACTATCCAGAGGAACGCATTCGATACATGATCGACGATTCGGGAACATCGCTTCTAGTCGTTCAACGTCATTTGCAGGCGAACCATATTCCTGCGGATTGCATGGTTGTACTTGTAGATGATGAGGGCTCCTACCACACAGATGGCACGAATCTGGAGCAGCATAATGGGGCTTCTGATCTCGCTTACGTCATTTATACGTCAGGTACAACGGGAATGCCGAAGGGGAATTTAACAACTCACCGCAACATCGTCAGAGTAGTGCGGGATGCGAAATATATCGAGATCGATCAGCATGACACGGTGCTGCAATTATCCAGTTACGCTTTTGACGGCTCGACTTTCGACATATTTGGCGCCTTGCTGAATGGAGCGAAGCTTGTCCTGATAACGCGCGAGGTAGTACTCGACGCTGGACGATTGGCCGACACCATCGAGAGCGAGAAGATTTCGGTTATGTTCATCACTACCGCCTATTTCAATCTGCTCGTCGATCTGAGAGTGGACAGCCTGCGCCATATGCGCGCGATATTGTTCGGTGGGGAGCGTGCATCTGTGAGCCATGTGCGCAAGGCGCTCCGGCATTTGGGTCCAGGCAAGCTTAAGCATGTATATGGGCCAACGGAGAGCACCGTATTTGCGACTAGCCACAACGTTGATGAAGTAGCTGACAGCGCCGTTACCATACCGATCGGACGCCCAATTGGCAATACGGCTGTATATATTGTTGGCGAGGGAGACGTTCTGCAGCCGATTGGTGTAGCTGGTGAGTTATGCGTAGCGGGCGATGGAGTAGCCATAGGATATTTGAACCGTCCAGATTTGTCAGGAGCCAAGTTCGTGAATAATCCGTTCGTTCCGGGTGATCGCATGTACCGAACGGGTGACTTGGCAAGATGGCTATCAGATGGAACGATAGAGTATGTGGGACGGAAAGACGATCAGGTGAAAATCCGTGGTTATCGAATCGAGCTTGGTGAGGTCGAAGCTCATCTGTTAGACCTTGAGGCGATCCAAGAAGCTGTGGTCATCGTCAGGGAGGAAAGTGACGGGCAGAAGTGCCTATGCGCTTACTATGTAGCAGCTCGTCCGATTACGGCTGGTGAGATGCGGATAGCTTTGGCTCAGCAGCTCCCGGGATATATGCTTCCATCCTACTTCGTACAGCTCGATAAGCTTCCACTGTCACCGAACGGCAAGGTGAACCGGAAGGCACTTCCGGCCCCTGAATTGCATGTGCAGGCAGCCTCGGAATACGTGGCCCCGCGCACACCGCAAGAAGTACTGCTTGCTCACATATGGAGGGAGGTGCTCGGGCTAGGTCAGGTAGGCGTTAAGGATAATTTCTTCGAGCTTGGCGGTCATTCCTTAAGCTTAATGAGGCTAGTGGAGCGCGTCTATACCGAGACTGAGGTTGAAATCCCAATTCACAGCGTATTCCGGGAACCGACGATCGAGGCGATGGCGTACGAAATGTTGAAATCTGAACTTGCTGGCAAGGCAGGAAATCACTTCATGAAATTGAACGAAAACGGTCATATCCCTGTCTTCTGCTTCCCTCCGGGACTTGGCTACGGTCTTAGCTACTTGGAACTGGCCAAGCAGCTGGATCATCACTGCATCCTGCATGGCATTGACTTTATCGATGATGCTGAAACTCGGGAGGAACTGCTTGAACGATACGTGAATGCGATCCTTGCTGTTCAACCGCAGCCGCCATTTATATTGTTAGGCTATTCTCTAGGTGGCAATCTGACGTTCGAGGTTGCGAAAGCGTTGGAGTGCCGAGGGTATCCGGTATCGGATGTCATCATGGTTGATTCCTTGCGGAAGCTGAAGGTGCATGAAGTAGACGAATTCGACGGCGACATCGATCAAATGATTGATGGTGTGGAGGAGCTGAAAGATATGCTGGTTCACCATCCTCTTCTCCGCGATCAGGTTAAGAACAAGATGAGGGCGTACTGGTCGTACGCGACTGAACTCGTTAACTCCGACATCATTGATGCCAATATTCATGCACTGATGGCGGAGCCATCCGAGGTGAACCAGGCAGACGGGGAGCAGCTCGCAACATGGCAGGAGGCTACTCGCGGCAGGTATGCGGAATACAACCTCCGCGGTGTACACGAAGAAGTGCTTCAGCCGCCTTTCTTGGAAATGAACGCTAACGTCATGCAAGCAATCATTCGACAAATTCTCGAGCAAACAATGGTTGCCCACTAGTTGTATAGATTTCTGGCACCTGATGAAGAAAGGCATGCTTGCAGGCCTGCATCAGTTGGCGATAAGTAGCTGAACGCACACAGACTGCTGAAGTACAAAGGACGCTGATGCATACAGCTTGTTGATACTCACAGCTAACTGAAGTACACAGGCCAACTGATGCTCATAGCCTGCTCATGCGCACAGACTGCTCGACTTCGGCGAAGGCAATGCTGTAGAAGGGGGCAGTTTGTGAACGGTGCCGCGACTATGGGACAAAAAGGGGAGACCGTAACGTGAAGCAGCAAAAAGAAAAAGGTGTGTTTGCCCTATGGAAGTCCGTGGCATGGCTAGTATCATTCGCGAAGTCGCACAAGGGCTGGTTAATTGCCGGTATGCTATGTGCCATTGCTGCGGCGGTGATCGAAATATGGACGGGCAGTCTGATCCAGCAACTGACCGCCAAGGCTGAACGAGGGGATGGGCAGGTAGTTATCAACACCGTGTATATGGTGCTTGTCGTTATTGCGGTAGGCGTTCCTGCGAAATACATGATGACATTCGGCATTGAAAAAGGGAGCGCCCGTGCAATGCGGGATGTACGCAACTCCATGATGCGCCATATCGGGAAGCTGCCTGTCCATTATTTGGACAAGCAGCATTCGGGCGATATGGTCTCGCGATTCACAAACGACATGCAGATCATTAATCAGTTCATGATACGCGACTTGCCGCAATGGTTCTATCATCCTCTGCTGTTTATCGGATGCTTTGCTTATTTGCTCTGGATCCGGTGGGAGCTTGTGCTGCTTAGCGTATTACTTGTGCCGGTCTCTTTGTTCGTATCTCAATGGATTGGCAAGCAGCTGCAGCAATTGACAGAAGAAGCGCAGGAGAGCACGGGACAGATGAATGCCATCGTGCAGGACACATTGAACGGCATGGTGCTTGTCAAAAGTTATTTGCTGCAAGGCATGTTGTTCCGATCCTATCAATCGCTGCTTCAGCTCACCCTACTCAAGAAGCTGGCCGTCAGCAAAAGAGAAGCCATCATTACGCCGATCTTATTTACGCTAATGATGAGTCCGGTCGTCTTTTCCGTTCTATATGGAAGTTATTTAATTTCACAAGGCTCGTTCAGCACAGGAGAGCTGATTACATTCCTTTACCTGCTCAATCTATGTCTCGAGCCGCTGCAAAACATTCCGACGCTTATCACACATACGTTTGAGATGGGCGGTGCATTGAAGCGGATTTATGATGTTGCGTCCCAGCCTGTCGAACAGCAAGGAGAGAAGCTTGCAGACGAAAGTTTGAATGATGGTGGCATACGGGATCAAATGCCAATCGCCTTTGAACAGGTTAGCTTTGCCTATGAGAAGGATTCACCGCTGCTGCTTCGGAATTTGAGTTTCGCGGTGGAGCGGGGGAAGACTGTGGCGTTAGTCGGCGCCAGCGGCGGCGGGAAGAGCACTGTCATGAAGCTGATATGTGGATTTTATTCATTGCCTTGTAACGGAGGAACGATACGCGTATATGGAAATTCCGTATCGAATTGGAATCCAGATGAGTTGCGTTCGAACCTGTCTGTTGTCACGCAGGATTCCTACTTGTTCAGCGGAACGATAGCCGACAATATCGGATACGGCAGGCCTAATGCTGCGTTTGATCATATTGTCGAAGCAGCTAAGGCTGCTCATGCGCACTCTTTTATTATGGAACTCCCGGATGGCTATCAGACGGAGGTCGGAGAGCGTGGAGGCTTGCTGTCAGGTGGACAACGACAGCGAATTACGATTGCGCGTGCAATCTTGAAGGATGCGCCTATACTGCTGCTCGATGAGCCGACATCTGCCTTGGATACGGAGTCTGAACATCTCGTTCAACAAGCGCTCGACACGCTCATGCAAGACCGAACAACGATCGTCATCGCACATCGCTTGTCAACCATTCAACACGCAGATGAAATATGGGTGATGGAAGGCGGAGGGATTGTCGAAGCAGGAACACACGATGAATTATTGGTCAAGGGCGGCGCTTACGCCAGCTTATATCATCGACAATTCTCTGCTGAGCCATCAGGGCGGGAGGAGGTGGCCTGCACATGAGACTATCTGACATGATTACATATGGGAAAGAAATAGTCGGCATGATGAATTTCATGAGCAAAAAGCATAAGCTGCATTATTACATTGGTATGATTGCGAGCGGCGCCGTAAACACCTTGTTTATTTTATCCTTCAGCTTGTTAGTGCAGAGTCTGGTTAATTATGCCGAGTCAAATGATATATCCCTTATGTATGGAGGACTGTACATTTTGGGGGGCTCCATTCTGCTATTGAACCTGATAGCTCCGCCGTTCACGTATTTGTTTCATCGAAGTGTGGAACTGACGCTGGCGAACATACGTGAGCGTTTGTATCGGAAGATGTGCAGCCTGCGAATGTCAATGCTTGAGCGAACCCACAACGGTGAGCTGCTGTCCCGGATGAATAATGATGTGTCGACACTGGAAGTGACCTACTGCGGCATCCTGTTTGCCATGCTGCTCGAGATTATGATTAGTTTTGGCTCTATCATCATGATGTTCGCGCTGCATTGGCAATTTGCTTGCGTTTCTTTACTCGTGCTGCTCTTATCCTTCTATATCAGCTCGCGCTTCGTAAATACGGTACGGAATCTATACGACCGGCATCTGCATGTGACCGCTAAGTTGACTGAGAAATTCTCCGACTTTCTTGGTGGGATTCAGTTGGTAAAGCTGTTCCGCATTCGACCGATCTATGGACAATATGAAGCGTTGAACGAGCAAGTAACGGAACTATCGAGTCAGATTGCCCATAAGAAGGGGCTGCTCGCAGCGGTCAATCATTTCGTCAGTTACATTACGTTTTGCGGAATTATTGTTATTGGGAGTTTGCTGTATGCATACGGGTTCATTTCAATGGGGACGGTAGCGGCATTGGCCGTGCTGCAAATTCACTTGACTCATTCGTTCATGAATGTCGGCTCTACGATGTCGCTTATCCAAAACTCGTTGGCTGGTGCAAGACGAGTCCAGGAGCTGCTTTATGAAGAAGAAGAGCCGGAGAGATTCGGCAGTGAGATCAAGAGTGAAGATGCCATACTTGATATGACCCTTAGACCTGATCTGAACAACGACACTGTGAAACAAACTGGTACAATTAATAAGGCCGACGACATCGATAGTCATACCAACACGGCAGCACCGATGCTCGAACTAGATGATGTTGAATTCTCCTATACTGCTGGAAAAACAGCCATATCCCAAGTATCGATGAAGGTATATCCGGGACAAGTGGCAGCTATCGTTGGCGCCAGCGGCAGTGGGAAGAGCACACTGATCAAGCTGTTGCTCGGATTTTATCCGGTTGAAAGAGGAGAGGTTCGCCTCCTAGGCAAATCATTCGGGCATTATACGCTGGAGGAAATTCGCAGATTGATTGCCTATGTGCCGCAGGAAGCATTTTTGTTTAGCGGAACAATCGAAGAGAATATCCGTTACGGCAACCCACAAGCATCTCATGAGGAAGTGGTGGCTGCAGCGCAGGCCGCATACGCCCATCATTTTATTGAGGAGCTGCCAGATCAATATCAGACTTCAGTAGGGGAGCGGGGCGCCTCCTTGTCCGGCGGGCAGCGTCAGCGGATTGCAATTGCACGAGCATTGCTCAAAAATGCACCGATCCTGCTCCTTGACGAGGCGACGTCTGCGCTTGATACGGAATCGGAGCACTGGGTGCAAAAGGCATTGCAGCAGTTGATGCAGGGGAGGACGACCATCATGGTTGCCCACCGCTTGTCGACCGTGGAACATGCGGATATTATTTTCGTCATGAAGGAGGGAACCGTTGCGGAGCATGGCACGCACCGAAGCTTGCTCCAACATGGCTCCTATTATGCGAGCCTCCAAGGACAGGCTTAAATTCCTATTCTGGAAGTGTCGAAATATAACCTGACATGGAACCTTCGATCCTAATAATCGGAGGTTCTTTTCATTTATTTCACTTCCCGGTGGCTGTGTAAGCGTGTAAGATATAAAAATACTTGCATATGAGCAAGATCACACTTACTATTAGAAAGGTATGAACAGAATTACCACAGCATAGGAATAACTTGAGATCGATTCAACCGAAGGGGCTCGACCAATGAATTTTTATGAACAGCGAATATTGCCCGCATCGAGGCAAATGAAAGACTTGGAGAAAGCCGTAGCTTCACCATACGAATATTTGGTCCTGCTCGATGTCCATATCGCTCAACTCAAGCACGCCTGCAGTATGGTGCATCAAGCGAACAAGAAATTATTTTTGCATATCGATCTGATCCAAGGACTTCAAAGCGACGCTCACGCGACGGAGTACCTTTGTCAGGAGTATCGGCCGTACGGGATTTTGTCGACAAAATCCAGCGTCATTCAAAAAGCGAAGCAAAAAGGCGTCGTAGCTGTGCAGCGCATCTTCTTGATCGACAATAGCGCTCTGGAGAAGAGTTGCAAGCTGCTTCAGACGACGCAGCCCGATGTCATTGAAGTATTGCCAGGGGGCATGCCGAACGTCATTCGCAAAGTAAAAGAACGAACAAGCCTACCAATTTTGGCAGGGGGGTTCATCTCGACGAGCGAAGATGTGGAGCTCGCTCTGCAAGCTGGTGCCGAGGCGGTTACAACCTCAAATACGAAATTATGGACAAAATATGAAAAAAAGTGATTGACAACGCTTACAATTTTAAATAAAATTTAAATCAAGTTAATACTGTTACGGAGACTTGGAGATCTACTTTCAAACGCGTTGTCATCTCTGCTTGCAGCAGATGCGATGTGTACTTGAACGTAGGTCTCTTTGCATTTTCTTAACAGGAATGAACAACAGGAGGGGTCAATATGTCGGCGTTTTGGGGAGAATTTATTGGAACCATGATACTGATTGCACTCGGCGGGGGCGTATGTGCAGGGGTATCGCTAAAGAAATCGTATGCCGCTAATTCGGGCTGGATCGTCATTACGATGGGATGGGGGTTGGCTGTCGCGGTTGCGGCGTATTCTGTAGGTTCGATAAGCGGAGCCCATCTCAACCCAGCACTTACATTGGGGCTCGCTTTTATTGGGAATTTTCCTTGGGCTGATGTACCGTCGTACATAGCGGCACAGATGCTAGGCGCAATTGTGGGAGCTGTTCTTGTATTTCTGC
Organism: Paenibacillus sp. KS1; assembly: GCF_001680695.1. NCBI lineage: Bacteria > Bacillati > Bacillota > Bacilli > Caryophanales > Paenibacillaceae > Paenibacillus > Paenibacillus sp. KS1. The sequence goes on from NZ_MAIS01000082.1 coordinate 9,112, forward strand.
ATTATTTGCCGCACTGGAAACTGACGGAGGATCAGGGGGCGAAGCTGGGTGTATTTGCGACAAGTCCAGCCGTCTATCATCCATTCTCCAACTTAATTAGTGAAATGATTGGAACGTTCATTTTGGTTCTCGGTATTTTGGCGATTGGCGCCAACAAGTTCACGGATGGTTTGAATCCACTGATTGTTGGATTTCTCATTGTCAGCATAGGGTTATCTCTGGGAGGAACAACGGGATACGCCATCAACCCTGCACGCGACCTGGGGCCGCGAATCGCGCACATGCTGCTGCCGATCGCAGGCAAGGGCGGTTCCAATTGGAAATATGCCTGGATACCTGTTGTTGGGCCGTTGCTCGGAGGTTCGCTCGGTGGGCTGTTTTATAAAAATGTGTTTTTAGGTCAGTCTGATGCAGTAATATGGGCAGTAGCGGGTACCGCACTTGTTATCCTTGTATTTTCGTTGTTCTTGTCTAGAAAAAATGCTGTTCGATAAGTATTATCGCTAGGATATAATCAACAATTTTTCCGTGATGTGCATGATCACTTAATCCTCTTGCATGGATCACGATGAAATGAATCATGATGATTCAACAGATAGGGATTCACCACTACTGAATATGGGGGAATTTTATATGGAAAAGTACATCTTATCTCTTGACCAAGGCACAACGAGCTCCAGAGCCATCTTGTTCAACAAAGAAGGACAAATCGTCCACGTTTCCCAGAAGGAATTTACGCAAATTTTCCCTGAACCGGGCTGGGTAGAGCACAACGCACAGGAAATCTGGGGAACGATTTTGGCTGTCATCGCGACATGCCTCATTGAATCCGGCGTAAAGCCAAAACAAATTGCAGGCATCGGTATTACGAACCAGCGCGAGACGACTGTCGTGTGGGATAAGGAATCTGGCCGTCCGGTATACAATGCGATCGTATGGCAATCGAGACAGACGAAGTCCATCTGCGATGAATTACAGGAGGCAGGTTACGGTGAACTGTTCCGCTCCAAGACGGGGCTTCTCATTGACTCTTATTTCTCGGGTACTAAGGTCAAATGGATTCTCGATAACGTTCCTGGCGCGCGGGAAAAGGCAGAGCGTGGCGATCTATTGTTCGGGACAATCGATACATGGCTTATTTGGAAGCTCACGGGCGGCAATGTGCATGTAACAGACTATAGCAACGCTTCACGTACCCTTATGTACAATATACATGAGCTGAAGTGGGACGATGAACTGCTGGAGCTGCTAACGATTCCGAAGCAGATGCTTCCAGAGGTGCGTTCTTCTTCCGAAGTATACGGAAAAACGGTGGACTTCCATTTCTTCGGCGAGGAGATTCCGATTGCGGGCGCTGCGGGAGATCAGCAAGCGGCACTGTTCGGGCAAGCATGTTTCCAGCAGGGCATGGCCAAGAACACGTACGGTACGGGATGCTTCATGTTGATGAATACTGGCGAACAGGCTGTGAAGTCCTCTCATGGGCTGCTAACGACGATCGCTTGGGGTATTGACGGCAAAGTAGAATATGCGCTGGAAGGAAGTGTTTTTGTTGCTGGCTCCGCTATCCAATGGCTTCGCGATGGGTTGCGCATGATCAAGGAATCCAAGGATAGTGAGTTATATGCAAGCAAGGTGGAGTCAACAGACGGCGTGTATGTCGTTCCAGCCTTCGTCGGATTGGGTACGCCGTACTGGGACAGTGAGGTGAAAGGCGCGATCTTCGGCCTGACGCGCGGCACTTCGAAAGAACACTTCATCCGCGCAACATTGGAATCGCTCGCTTATCAGACGAAAGACGTATTGACTGCGATGGAGGCCGACTCGTCCATCAAGCTGACCAAGCTGCGTGTGGATGGAGGAGCAATTCAGAACAATTTCCTGATGCAGTTCCAGAGCGACATGCTGGGCGTACCGGTGGAATGTCCGCAAGTATTTGAAACAACTGCACTAGGCGCGGCATACCTTGCAGGTTTGGCTGTGGGATACTGGAGCGACCGGGACGAGATAGCGGCGCAATGGAGCATTGATCGTACCTTTATCCCGTCCATGCAGGAAGAACGCCGCAATGCCTTGTATTCTGGCTGGGGCAAAGCCATTGAGGCAACAAAAGTATTTAAATAAGTGCATGAATATGCTACAATTTTAAATAAGTTAATATTTAAATTCGGTTGGAGAATTGAGAACCGCAATTGCACTTTAGTCTATGACTTTAGTGTTATTGCGGTTTTTTTGTTTTCGATGTGAGCATTAGCGAGTACTTACTTTTCATGCCGTCTTTATGACGAGGGAGGTTATCATATGACAACTGTCTTTTCCGCTATGAAGCGCAAATCTATCGTACAAGCAATGGGTCAGAAGCCGCTTGACGTGATCGTTATTGGAGGAGGAATCACAGGCGCAGGGATTGCGTTGGATGCGACAACAAGAGGATTGAGAACGGCACTATTCGAGATGCAGGACTTCGCCGCAGGGACGTCTAGCCGTTCAACGAAGCTAGTTCATGGCGGTCTCCGCTACTTGAAGCAATTTGATGTGAAGACGGTAGCTGAAGTCGGCAAGGAGCGCGCCATTGTATATGAGAATGGGCCGCATGTAACAACGCCTGAGTGGATGCTGCTTCCGCTTCATCGGGGCGGAACGTTCGGCAAATTCAGCACTGGGATCGGCTTGCGTGTTTACGACTTCCTGGCTGGTGTTAAGCGCAGCGAGCGACGCCGCATGCTGTCGGAGCAAGAGACGCTGAGCCGTGAGCCGCTGTTGAAGCAAGAAGGGCTCTTGGGTGGCGGTTATTATGTAGAATATCGAACCGACGACGCGCGGTTGACGATTGAAGTCATGAAGGAAGCCGTTCGGAATGGAGCCATGGCTCTGAACTATATGAAGGTAGATTCGTTTTTGTATGAAAACGGAAAAATTATTGGCGTCCGTGTTATTGATCAATTGGATGGGGAAGCGTTCGAATTCCGTACCAAGAAGATTATCAATGCGGCAGGCCCTTGGGTTGATGAGCTTCGTAATAAGGATCATTCGAAGACAGGCAAGCATCTTCAACTGTCCAAAGGGGTGCATCTTGTCATCGATCAGTCGAAATTTCCGCTCAAGCAAGCGATTTACTTCGACACGCCGGACGGCCGAATGGTATTCGCAATTCCGCGCGACGGAAAAACGTATGTAGGCACAACGGATACGTTCTATAAGGCAGATCCGGTTCAACCTGTCATGACGAAGGAAGACCGTGATTATATCATGAAGGCGATACAGTACATGTTCCCTTCGATTCAGCTTACTGCAGACGACGTTGAATCGAGCTGGGCGGGGGTAAGGCCGCTCATCTACGAAGAAGGGAAAAATGCATCCGAGATTTCCCGCAGAGATGAGATTTGGCAATCTCCATCTGGATTGATTACGATTGCAGGCGGCAAACTGACCGGATATCGCAAAATGGCTGAAATGATCGTTGATTTGGTCATGAAGCTGCTCAGCCAAGATGAAGGAATTACATTTACAGCTGCAAAGACAAAGGAGATGCCAATATCAGGCGGGCATGTAGGCGGCTCCGCAGATTTCCTGGGATTCGTGGAAGGCAAAATGAATGAAGGCGTACGAAATGGGCTTGATGGGTCACTTGCTAAGCGCTGGGCACGTATGTATGGCTCTAATGTGGATGTAATCTTCGACTTGGCGGATCGTTATCAGAGCAAGACGGAAAAAAGCGGTCTTCCGCTAGAAGTGCTTGTCCCGCTCATATATGCCATGGAAGAGGAAATGACATTGAAGCCGGTGGACTTCTTTATTCGCCGTACGGGTGCACTCTTCTTTAACATCCAGTGGGTACGGAAATGGAAGCAGCCGGTCATTGCCTACATGGCTTCTACGTTCGGCTGGACGGAAGAACAGCGCAATCAATATGCAGCGGAGCTCGACACCGCACTGCATCAAGCCGTCGTCCCACAGGTGGAAGCGAATTAGTGTAATGAAGAATAACGGTTATATGGAGAAGACGGGGGATTTTTATCTCCCGTCTTTTTCCATATTTCACAAATATGTAAAGAATTGTTTTTGATGTAGTTTCATACTTATCAGGGGTGGCATGTCGAAGAGTAACAGCAAATCAAGCAACATTGCATCATTTTTCTATGTTGAAGGAAGGAGATGGAATTTGGTTTGAAGTATCGCTTGAAGTATCGTATTAACCCATTATTTTTGGAGGTGCTAATGGTTTGTACAACGAAAAGCCAATTATGAAAAGAACAAAATTACTGGTCGTCCTGTTCTCATTTTCTTTACTTGTCTCCATGTCTGGAATAAGTGCTCTTCTCCCATCGAAGGCTTCTGCTGCAAGCTCTCACGATGACAATTTTTCACCGAAAACGCTAAAGTTCCTTCGGGCCAATACAGGACTTGATGGCGAGCAGTGGGACAATATTATGAAGCTAATTAACAAACCCGAGCAGGATTCACTTAATTGGACCGAGTACTATGGGTACTGCGAGGATATTGATGATGATCGAGGGTATACAATCGGCATATTCGGAGCCACGACAGGGGGAGACAATGACAAGCATCCAGACGGCCCGACCTTGTTCAAGGAATTCGACGCTGCCAGCGGTGCTTCCAATCCTTCGGTTGAAGGAGGCTTGTCTCGAATTGGTGTAAATGGATCAATGAAAGGATCGATATTGAACATTAAGGATAGCGAAAAAGTGTTCTGCGGCAAAATCAAAAAACTGGAGAACAATGATGCGTGGAGAGAGGCAATGTGGCAAACCTTCTATAAGGTTTACATAAAATACAGCGTGGAGCAAGCGCGCAAACGTGGTTTCAATTCTGCTCTGACGATTGGTTCCTTTGTCGATACAGCCTTAAATCAGGGCGCAACTGGAGATTCTGGAACACTTGAAGGCCTTTTGTCCCGTTCAGGCAAAAGCAGCGATGAGAAGACATTTATGAAGAAATTTTATGATGAGAGAACAAAAATTGTAGATACGAATCAATACAATAAGCCGCCTAATGGCAAGAACCGTGTAAAGCAATGGAGCCAGCTGTGGGATATGGAGAAAGCTGAACTCAAGAACGCTGACGAAGCGGTTGTTAAAGTTACTAGTTGGAAAATGAAATGAGTCAAAAATCCCGCGTCCGTTGTTTGGATGCGGGATTTTTTCTGTCATCTTTTTGAAAGGTACAATTAATTCCATCTAACTATCATTAAAAAAGTGATGAAAAGAATGCAGCAGCCAGCTATAAATGGAGCGAATATATTGGCGTCAAATAAGAAACCAGCCAAAGTGGGGCCAACAATATTTCCAACGCTCATGTAAGCATTATTCATCCCGGCTACATACCCCTGCTCATTGCCTGCCATCTTGGATAATTGCGTATTCAACGCTGGCCGAAGCATGGCTGTCGCAAAAAATATGATGGAAGTGACAAGGAATATGCTCCAAAAATGAGTAGCGAATAAAAGTACAATATAGGCAGTTGAAGTTAAGAGAAGAGAGCCTTTGATTACCTTCGTTTCGCCGAATGCCTGAATGATTTTCGCGACAAGCAATGCTTGCATGCCAACGCCGATTATTGCTCCGGTGGTTAGAATGATGGCAATATGCTGTGCTGTGAATTGGAATCGGGTCGTTACATATAAGCCGAGCACGGATTCATAATTGGCGAGTCCGAAAGTCATTACCAGTACAAGCATGAAGAGCATCGCATATTTGGATGTTATTGATTTGGCATACAGCTTGAATATCGATTCCTTGCTTGCCACATGTGCCCGCGCCGCCTCCATCTGTTGCTTGGACAAGCTTTCTGGCAAGCGTATTACTGAAAAAACAGTTGCAGCTATGGCTGCACCCGCGGCGACATAAAGAGGAGCTCTCGTTCCGAAGCCGGCTAGGAATCCTCCTGATCCAGGCCCGACTACAAATCCAAAGGACATGGCTGCGGCGAGCAAGCTATTGCCTCTCGCACGTTCGTCGGTAGTGGTTATATCTGCTACGTAGGCCATCATGGGCGGAACAATCAGAGCTGCCGCGACTCCCTCCAGCAGCCTCGAGGCATACAGCATCCACAGCGCATCTCCAAGAGCGAACAGCAGCTTAGCAGCACTGAATATGACAAGTCCGGCAAGAATAAATGTTTTTCTCCCATATCGATCAGACAGGCTGCCTGTAAGCGGGGACAGCAGAAACTGAGTAATGCCGTAAGCGGCAACTAACAATCCCATCGCCTGACCGTTTGCGTCGAATTCTATGATCAATTCAGGCAGGATGGGCGTAATCAAGCCAACGCCGACCATCACAATGAATATATTGAGCATTAATATTGCGAGTATTTTGTTGTTTTTGAGAAAGGTAACCATACGAAAGCCTCCTTACCGGTGGACTGCACCACATGAATGATGATGTTTTAGCAAGTTGTAGAAACCAAAAAACCTCCTTATCCATAAAGTGCTGGATAGGAGGCAGACATGCGAACACAGAGACACATTGCTCCGCATACGTGCAAAAGCCAGTAAATGTCCGTTCGTTATGGTCAAAAAGCCCACACTAATCCCATCCAGAAAATTCGTACAGGTACGATGTTTTCTTATGCGGAATCGGATTAGTAGATCATTGGCTTGAGGTCACCCTTTCAATGCTTAATTGCTATAGAGCATAGCATACAGTTTTTTGCAAGGTCAATCCATTTTTTTCTTCCTTAATCCACATCTATTTTGTTGTCGTTAAGTTGCCGTGAAAATAGGGGTTGTCCGCGTATTCGTAGATTTGGTACGATAACGGAAAATAGAGCTGAAATAAAGGAGTACATATAACTGGTGAATTCGTGAAAAGGGAAGGGGACCACGATCTTGCTGCAAATTATCAATTTGAAAGACCGAATGGATTTACTGGAACAGGTGAGTCATTGGCTGTGGCAGCAATGGGCAAGCGATAAGCCGTACGAAGCGATCAAGTACGCGACAGACCATCATGTCCATGTCGACCGTGTGCCGATGACGTTCGTGGCTTTGCTGGATGAGCAGCCTGTAGGTACGGTATCGCTATGGATGAATGATTTTAAGCGTCGTCAAGATTTGTACCCATGGCTGGCGAGCTTGTATGTGACGGAAGCAGCAAGGGGACAAGGAGTCGCGGCTGCGCTTCAACAATATGTTGTTCAAGAGGCAAAGCGGCTCGGATATGACAGTTTATACTTGAATACGAATCATATTGGATTTTACGAGAAACAAGGTTGGGAGTTTGTAGAATCAGCGCCGCTGCTGGAAGGTGGTTATAAACGAATATACAGGAAAAATCTAACATATTAATTGAAAGGGCAGCGGAGAGCTGCCCATTATTTTTGCTAAAAAGAGATAGAATCCCTCTCAAATCCCCGGAATAAACGATTTATTCAATGGATGTTCAATGGGTGTTTTCCCAGTTTGATGAAAAGGAAACTGATTTTGTATGCTCTTATTTTAGAGTGGTCGCCTCATTACTTGCAAAATTCGACAATCGTGATGAAATGGGTGAAAGCGCCCTTGTAAAGGTTTGCGAGATTCGAATATGTATGGTATTCGTCCTAATTCTGGGAAGATGTTGCTGAGTCGAAAGTGCTATGCGTAAAGAAAAACAGGAATTTAGCTGCATGACTGTAGCTCTGTGTGACGCCGATATTAGGTTTATCGTTCATCTATCGTGAACGTACACCAATATACACATGGGGGATAACTGCAGATGAAACAACAGATGAAACAAATGACGAAAAAACAGAAGAAACAAGAGATGAAGGAGCAGAGGAAACAACGAGCATGGATGAAGTGGACTTCGATTTTGTTGGCGGCCACTGTCGCGACGGGGAGTACAGCGGGCTTCGCAGCAGCTGAGGAGCGAGGATTGCAGGTTCGGGAAGATGCCGCTCAGTTTGGAATTCACAATGTGATCGCACAGCAAGAACCTTCTGGATCTGATTTGCCGTCCGACATGGAAGGAAGACTGCCGATGGCGGAACAGTCTGAAGATCCAGGGATCCCGGAGCCGCCTGCCCGGGCTGTAAAGAGCATAAGCGAGCAGTCGACATACAGCATGGCCGATTTGAATGCACTGTCGTATGAGGAGCTTACAGATCTGCTGGTAAGCATTGATTGGGAAAAGATTCCTGAGTTGTTCAAATTAAATGAGGATAGTCGACGTTTTTATGCGGACGAAAATCGCATGCAAGCGATCATTGATCGGCTGGAGGAGAGCGGAAGACGATTTACAACTGAGGATATGAAGGGTATTCCAACGTTGGTAGAGGTACTGCGTTCTGGTGTATACCTGGGGTATTACAATAAGGAGCTGAGTCGCCTTAATGAGCTGGATTTCCGTGAGAAAATGCTGCCTGCTATAAAGGCGATTATTGATAACCCGTCTTTTACTTGGGGAAATGAAGTGCAGCATTCAGTTATTTCGGCAACGGGAAGACTAATTTCCAACGTCACAGTTGATACGTATATCGTCAACCGGTTGACCGGACTGTTGTCAGACTTTACTGATCGCCAAGAGCAATTAGGAGGTAATTTCTTATCTGGAAAGGCCTTCTACGACGTAATCCAGGGCGTCGGGTATGTTTTGATGTATCGCATGACCGAGCCGGATCAGAAGGCCGAATTCAAAGGCAATATAGACGGATATTTGGAGCAATTATTCCGTCTGGGGAGCGAAGGTTCCACAGCAGAGGATAAGAAATGGCTGACCAGCAATGCAATTTACTATTCTGGCGCGCTCGGGCATTATCATAGCGATCCGGAGAAAGCGAACCGGGTGCTGACGGACGTTATGCAGACGCAGCCGAAGCTTGGGGAGTTCTATTTCGTAGCAGCAGATCAGATTGCACGGAATTACGATGAGAAGGACGCTTATGGCAACCGGGTTGATATCGACGAACTGAAGCAGCGCGGAAAGGAACATTATTTACCGCAGCGGGTTGAATTCGATGATGGCCAGATAGTGTTCCGGGCGGGGGGCCAATTGACCCAAGAGCAGCTTCAACGCTTATATTGGGCGGCGAAAGAAGTGAAGGCCCAATTCCACCGGGTCATCGGCAATGACAAGCCATTAGAGGCGGGAAATGCAGACGATGTACTTACGATCGTCATTTATAACAGTCCGGATGAATACAAGATGAACAAGTTCTTGTACGGGTACGACACGGAAAACGGCGGTATTTATATCGAAGGGGTAGGTACCTTCTTTACGTATGATCGCACGGAAAATCAAAGTATTTATAGTTTGGAGGAGTTGTTCCGGCACGAGTTTACCCATTATTTGCAAGCACGCTTTGAGGTGCCGGGCCAGTTTGGACAAGGGCCGTTGTATCAAGGCGGACGCATGCAATGGTTCGATGAAGGCGGAGCCGAATTCTTCGCTGGCGCCACGCGAATGGAGGGAATTAAGCCCCGCAAGTCGGTTGTCGGCTATTTGGTTGGTGACGAGCCGGGGCAGCGCTTCACTGTGTCGGATACCGTAAATTCAAAATATGGATCATGGCAATTTTATAATTATTCCTTTGCATTATACGACTATTTATATCATCATGACTTCAATGCGATGGATCGGATTCATCGTGCCATCCGGTACAATGATGCGAATGCTTATGAGCAGCAGCTCGCGTCCATAAGCGGCGATGCACGCACGAACGAATCATACCAGCGCTCTATCGACGAGGCGGTTGCCCGCTATGAAGAATTGTCGACACCGCTCGTATCTGACGACTATTTACAAGCGGTGGAGCAGAAGCCGGAACTCGAAATTTACGATGAGATCACGAATGTGGCTGAACTTCGCAACAGAAGCGTTAAGAAAAGCAATTCTGGCTTGTTCCAGACGTTCGAACTGCGCGGCACGTATGTCGGAGGGGCTTCCGCAGGAATCGAACAAGACTGGCAGACAATGAACAAGCTGACGGATGGCTTCTTGCATACGTTATCGGATAAGCCGTGGAATGGATTCAAAACGGTTACCGCATACTTTACCAATTATCGTGTTAATGATGAAGGCAATTTTGTATATGACGTTGTGTTCAATGGCAAGCTTCCTGAAGGGACAGACAGTGGCAAGGATGTTGTATTGCCAGACGGCGGTACCAATTCCGGGAACGGCAACAATAGTAACAGCGGGAACAAAGATGGGGATCGACAACCAGATGTTACGGATCGTGAACCAAACGACACATGGAAAACAGCCATCCGGCTCGACGGTACAGGAAAATCTGTATCCGGTAAAGTGAGTGATACAGATGCGTTGGATGTTTACCGTTTTGACGCGAAGCAGGCGGGAGAATGGATGATCGAATTGGAATCGGCGCAGGAGCGGGGGGTTGCCTGGGTGCTTTTCCACGAGTCTGACCAGGACAATTATAAGGCCTATCCGACTAAAATAGAAGGGAACAGCTTAGCTGGCTCCATTTCGGTTGATGAGCCGGGAACCTATTATTTGCATGTATATGCGATAGCGGAAGGAGATCAGACTTATAATCTGGTAGTTAAGCCGGAAGGGCAGCAACAGCCAGAATCAGAGCTTTCTCTGTTCGAGGAGACTGAACCGAATGATGCGCTAGACATGGCTAACGGACCGGTACCATTTGGCCGGACGATCATGGGAACGCTCGAAAGTGACGACCAGCAGGACATATTTGTCATTGACGTGGACAAACCGAGGGCGCTGAACATTGCCTTGGAGAAGCAGCTTGGCGATCACGTGAATTGGGTGTTGTACCGCGAAAGCGATAATGAGCAGATTCTGTATCCTGTCGACGAGGACGGCAACTTCATGAAGGGAGAAGTCGAGGCGGAGCCTGGCCGGTATCATTTATATGTGTACAAGTTTGCCGATGAGGATGTTCACTACAAGCTCCAAATTAAATAATATAGAATTTCGTTGGCTATAAGTCGGTTACCGATGTAGGTTAATGGTGAGGCGTGTCACTCTTAAATGAGCGGCACGCTTTTTTCATTTATCAAGTGTTTTGTGATTTCCAATTTTATGAACCACAATTATACTTAGTAGAGTGAGTTTGATGTAAGGAAACGGAAAAGACAAGCGATGACAGACAAAAGGGGCAAATAGGCGGTGATATAGCTATGAAAATATCAATCGAAGAAATCGATATTCAGAAGGAAGAAGAAATTATTATACGATGTCATGAAGTCACTGATGAAATCATGAGTTTGATAAGTCGGATAAAAGTAAAAAATAAGATGCTCATGGGCTTTTATGAGGATACGATTCACCAAATCAAGCTCAGCGATGTGTACTATTTTGAATCGGTGGATAACAAGGTATTTATGTATTGCAAGGATAAGGTGTTTGAAGCGAAACAGAAGCTGTACGAGCTCGAACAGGTAGTCGAGGGGAAGAAGTTCTTCCGCGCATCGAAATCTAGTATTCTCAATATCGCGAAAATATCGTACATCAGGCCGTCTATCAGCGGCAGGTTCGAGGCGAGAATGGATAATGGAGAGACGGTTATGGTGTCGCGTCAATATGTGCCGATTCTGAAATCGATGCTTGGTCTATAGGGAGGGACGAACATGAATGTTTCAGAGATTGTAAAAAGCTTTGTAAGAAATTACTTGCTTGTATTTGCAGGCATTGTCATATTCATCACCCTGCTGAATCATCTAAATATTTGGGTAGACGGCTCGGATGCTTCGATATTTTCTCTCGGTTTCCATCATATATACGCAATCATGATATGCGCTTTGGTGGGTGTCTTGCCAAGTCCTATGTTCTATTATTCTGCTGATGATATAAGCGAAAAGGGAATGCGGTTGCGAATATTGATCCATTTTGTGATCTTGGAAATAGTGTTGCTTATTTTCACGAATTGGATGGGCTGGGTAACGGGAGTAGTTAACACAATGATACTCGCATTTGAAATCGCAATTATCTCCCTGCTTGTCCGTTGGCTTGAATGGAGCAGTGACAGGAAGGTCGCAATGGAAATCAATGAGAAGCTACAAAAACTAAAAAATGATGAAGAACAATAAGACGGGGAGGCAGCAGCTTACCTCGTCTTTTTTACAGCTTACTTTGTTATTCATACAGCATAGTGTCGTTCATATTTACTCTGCACCAATCGTTATGTATGCTGATGCTGCACGAATGAAGCAGAGGAGGCTTGGATTTGGATGATAGGAAACATCATATTGATTATTGCAGCAGTTTGTGAGATATCATTTGCAGTATTCCGCATTTGTACAAAGTCATATCAGAAAAAGATCAAAGCTTTGATAAGGATTGGCGCTTCTGCAGCATTCCTAATTTTCACATTGGCTTCGGTCATTGAGTGGAGCTTCCGTTGGATGGGACTTGGACTGCTGCTGCTTGTCTGGGCGCTACTTGGAGTATGGACGCTCATACGCAGCAAAGAGGAACACAAAGAATATAAAAGCGGCCGCGTTATCAGGAATGCAGTTGGTATGTTTATGCTCGTCGTCATTGCTGTAACTCCTGCTCTCGTATTTCCGCAGTATCATTTGCCCCCAATTACGGGGAAGTATCAAGTCGCAACCGCATCATATACCTATGTTGATAAAAATCGTATCGAACAATTTACAGACACAGGAGAAAATCGGCACGTCAATGTTGAGTTTTGGTATCCTGAACATGCAAACGGTACCTATCCATTGTTGGTATTCTCTCATGGTGCATTCGGCAGCAAAGGAAGCAATATCTCAGCCTATATGGAGCTTGCGAGCCACGGGTACGTAGTATGCGCTATCGATCATCCGTATCATTCTTATTATACGGAATCCAATGACGGAAACAAAACATTCACCGATTGGAATTTTATGCAGGAAGTCATTGACAGCAACATGGGCAGATATACGGTAGAGCAAACCTATGGGCTTATTCAAAAATGGATGAAGCTGCGTACGGATGACATGAATTTTGTAATCGATACGATTTTAGGAAAAGCAAAAACGAGCAGTGACAAGGTGTATCAGCTGATGAATACCCAGAAAATAGGTCTGTTCGGACACTCTATGGGTGGAGCGGCAAGCATGAGGCTTGGCAGGGAGCGTGATGATGTTGGCGCCGTTGTCAATATCGATGCCCCAATGTTTGGCGAGCTCATATACAACAAGGAGACCGATGATTTTGCGGCAAGCAACCAGCCCTATACGACTCCACTTCTTAATATCTATTCTGACGGTGTGTGGGTACAGCTCCTACAGCACAACAGCAAATCCCCTTATGCAGCTAACAAGGTTATTGATAAAAACGGTAAAGTCGTGCATACCGTCCATTTCCAAGGAGCGGAGCATATGAGTCTTACCGACCTGTCTCTCATTTCCCCGCTAATATCCAATATGCTGCAGGGCGGCAGGGTGGCGGAGATTGATCCCTATTACTGTCTTGAAACGATGAATCATATTCTAGTACAGTTTTTCGATTGCTATCTCAAAGGGCAGGGCAGCTTCACATCTGCCGGGACATATTGACGGGCAAATCACTCTTAACTATTTCGATCCTCAACTTTTATCTTTTTTTCATATTGCGTTACAGATTGTTTGTGCTATAATAATTGTCGAATGGATGACCCATTCACGTCATGCACAATAGAAGAAGTTATAGACGATGGAAGTTTGGTGCAAATCCAACGCGGTCCCGCCACTGTGATAGGCCGAATGCTCGGTCTTAAGTCAGGTCTTTTGTCTAGTAACTTTGCCAGGCCAGTCATTTCGAGGCGAAAGTGACTGGTTTACAAGTCTAGTGACGATTGCGCCTCGCTAGGCTTTTTTATATTTTCTTGGAGGCTGTCGACAACGCAGTCGAGTCAGCCTGGTGGTCGCCGCCGAAAATACAAAGATGTACAAGCTGGGCAAGCGGGACGTTTTTCAACGAAGAAGAACCAAATGCACAATGATGTGCATGTCCCACCTTTTTTCTTATACAGATTTGTCGTAATGATGAACTCGATTATATTGAGGTTGACGCCTGTTTGCGTTACGATGTACAGTATAGATGATAATTGAATGATAAGTTGCACAATGGCGTGCACACGACATAACAAGCAAAGAGGCTTTTTGAAGGGATCCATCCCTTTGAGAGGCCTCTTTTTTTGTTGCAACTACTCGTTGGAGGTGCTTTACGTGGATAAACTTTCGATCAAAGCCGATCTCTATATGGGGCATGGCGCGCTGGATCGTCTGATGGAATGGCGTAATAAGCGGATTTTCATCGTTACCGATCCATTCATGGTCAAGTCAGGGATGATCAACATGGTATTCGATCGGCTGCATGAGAGCAATGAGCAATATATTTTCAGCAATATCGTACCTGATCCTCCTGTTGAAATCGTAACCGAAGGTGTTGAGGCATTGGGTGCGTTCAACACAGATTTAATCATTGCAATTGGCGGCGGGTCTGCCATTGATGCGGCTAAGGCGATGAAGCTGTTTGCGCAGAAGCTTCTGAACCAGCAGGAGATTCCATTCGTGGCAATCCCGACGACAAGCGGGACGGGCTCCGAGGTGACATCATTTTCGGTAATCAGCGACAAACAGAAGAACATTAAATACCCACTCGTATCCGATGATATGCTGCCGCAAGAGGCGATATTGGATCCGGAGCTGGTTAAGAGTGTGCCGGACTTCATTACGGCAGATACTGGAATGGATGTATTGACGCATGCGATTGAAGCTTATGTGTCTACAAAAGCGAATGATATATCCGATGCGCTTGCCGAGAAGGCAATTAAGCTGGTGTTTGCTTACTTGCCACGTGCATATAAGGATGGTGGAGATTTAGAAGCACGTGAGAAGATGCATAATGCCTCCTGTATTGCGGGCATGGCATTTAATATTACTTCGCTGGGGCTTAACCATGGCATTGCGCATGTCGCTGGAGCCAAATTCAAAATTGCGCATGGCCGCATGAATGCGATGCTGCTCCCGCATGTTATTGAATTCAATGCGAATTATAAGCCAGGCTATGGCAGGGAAGAGAGCACAGCTTCAGCGGTTCGCTATGCAGAAATCGCGAAAAGCTTGGGTCTATCCGCACCGAATCCGAAGAGCGGTGTACGCAGCTTGGTGCAAGCTATCAAGCAGCTGCAGAAGCAATTGCAGATGTCGCAGACGCTGAAGGAATGCGGAATTGAGAAGGCGCTGCTGGACGAAATGAGAGAGTCGATTGCTGAAGGTGCGTTGAAAGACGGCTGCACAGCGACGAATCCTCGTGTACCAACAACTGGAGATGTGGCTGAAATTTTGAACAAAATGTTTCAATCGTAGGTTTGCGTCGAATTTTGTCTGAATGTGTATTGACAACGTTTGCAGTATTAAAATATAGTAAAGGTAACACAACGGCGTGTTGCATACAAAACCAAGCAAAGAGGCTTCTTAAAATTCCTGTGTGAACTTTTAAGGGGCTTTTATGTTTTTTTACAGCAATTTCACGTGTTTCTGACATGAGAGTGAGATGATGGTATGGAGCAACACACTGAGAAACAACGCGTTATCCAAGAGTACGTGCCTGGTAAACAGGTCACGCTGGCTCATATTATCGCGAATCCGAACCCTGATATCTATAAGAAGCTGGGATTAGGGAATGACGCACATGATTCAATCGGAGTCATGACGATAACACCAAGCGAGGCTTCCATTATTGCAGCGGATATCGCGACGAAGGCGGCTGGCGTACAGATCGGCTTCGTCGATCGCTTCAGCGGATCACTCGTCATTACAGGCGATGTATCCTCTGTCGAATCTGCTATAAGTGAAGTGCTGTTTGGACTTCAAAATATTTTAGGCTTCTCAACTGCTGCGAACATAACGAGAACGTAGGTGAAGAAGCTGATGAGAAAAATTATTTTCGCCGGAAGTACCGGTTCTGGCAAGACGACACTGTGCCAATGGCTGCACGGTCAAGAAATTGCCTATAAAAAGACGCAAGCGATTGAAAGCTTCGACCAAGCGATCGATACGCCGGGCGAGTGCATCGAGAACCGATATTTATACAAGATGCTGCTCGTAACCAGCGTAGATGCTGACGTAATCGGGCTTGTGCAAGATTGCACGAAGGAAGATAGCTACTTCCCACCGGCCTTCGCAACTGTATTCGCCAAGCCGGTCATCGGCGTGGTGACGAAGGTGGAACTGGCCGAGTCGCAGGAGCAAATCGCACAAGCGAGAGCTCATCTGCAGGCGGCTGGTGTGGAACAGATATTTGAAGTCTCGACGATAGAGAATGTGGGAGTGGAGGCGCTTCAGCAATACTTGGAAGCGTAAACGGCTGATTCTATTATTACAAGAGGCGCAATACCAATAGACAAGCAAATAACGGCAGACAATGAGGTGCATGACACATGAATGGAAAAATTGTAATAGTCGACGACGAACCTATTACAAGAATGGATATTCGTGAGATGCTCGAAGAGGCGGACTACAATGTAGTAGGCGAAGCTTCCGATGGATTTGAAGCCATCGAATTATGTAAGAAGCATCTGCCTGACCTCGTCATCATGGATGTTCAAATGCCCATCCTCGATGGGCTCAAGGCTAGTAAACGAATCTTATCAGAGCAGCTGGCAGGAGGAATTCTTCTCCTGACCGCCTTCAGCGACAAGCAAACTATCGAGAAAGCCTCGGCTGTCGGTGCGCTTGGCTATCTGGTAAAGCCGCTTGATGAAAAGTCGTTCATTCCCATGGTGGAAGTGACCATTGCCAAAGGCAAGGAAATACGCAAGCTGGAGCAGAATCTATCGAAGCTGACGCAGAAGATGGAAGAGCGCAAAGCAGTGGAGAAGGCGAAAGGGATCTTGATGAAGGAAAATGGCTATACCGAAGAGGAAGCCTATCAAACCCTGCGCAAATTAAGTATGGATAGACGGTGTCCGATGATTGAAATCGCAACCACGATCGTCATGTCCTATGATTGATTTCAAAGAACGAATCAAGCAGCTGTGCAGACTCCATACGGGGTTGTCTGAATCGGATATGGCGTGGATATGCGAAATTGCGGAGTCTTTTGAACATACCGAGGTGCAAGACGATGTGTTCATTGATGTACTGTCCAGTGTATCGAACGAGGCTATCGTCGTATATCATCGCCGTCCGAGCGAACGACAGTCCTTGTATGAGCGTCCAGTTATGGGAGAGAAGGCGCTGCGCGAGAATGAGCCGGGTGTTCTGAGAACACTGGAGACTGGCATTATGTCACAAGGTCTCGTTGCCAACACGCAGGAGAATCATCTTGTTCGGCAGACCGTATATCCGATGAAAAATCAAAATGGCGTCATCGCGGTCGTCATATATGAAAAAGATGTGAGTGACAATATTCAAGCTCACTTCAATATGGCGGGAGCGCCGTATGAAGATGGCGAGATGTCTTCTATGCTGACGGCTATGCTTCGCTTCAAGGATTCGCTTATCAATCAGTTGGAGGACGCTGTTCTCGTGTTCGACAAGCATGGATTTTTGAAGCTCAAAAATAAGCAGGCAGATGCGTATTATAGACAGCTTGGTTATTTGGAGGATATACAAGGCTTGCATTATGACAATTTGTCGCTCGATCAGACGATGTTCTCCGAGGTGATGAAGCAGCATTCATCTTCGCCGTGTTGTCCATTGACGACAGATGTGAAGGCTGCGGGCCGTTACTTCCAAGTAAAGCGGCTATTCATTGAGGAGAAGGATCTGTGCGTAGGCGTCATTCTGCACGATGTAACCGAAATTAAGGACAAGGAAGCAGAGATCATCTCGAAGTCGGTAGCTATTCGTGAAATTCACCACCGGGTGAAGAATAATTTGCAGACGGTGGCGTCCCTGCTGCGCATTCAAGGCCGACAATGCAAGAGCCCCGAGGCTAAGAAATGTCTGGATGACAGTGTCAGTCGGGTATTGGCAATTGCGGCAACTCATGAATTGCTATCAACGGAAATCGATGCTCAGGTAGATCTGCTCGATGTCATACGGCTCATAGCATCGAACATTGAGCGCTGCTTCGTCCATTGCCATGCTGTCGGTGTGAACATCTCTTCAACGGACAGTATTTGCTTAGATAGTGATCGTACCGTAGATATCGCGCTGATTGTAAGTGAGCTGCTGCACAATAGCTATGAGCATGCGTTCGAGGATTGTACGTCTGGTGAAATCACGATCACGGCGCAAGTTGAAGGAGGTCTTGTTACCGTCGTTGTTGCAGACAACGGAACAGGATTCGTGGTAGAAGAAACTTCTCGCAAGAGCTTAGGGCTGTCGATTGTTCGCAGCTATGTGAAGGATAAGCTGAAAGGGAAGCTCACGATTGCATCAAGTGATAAAGGCACGGCTGTTACATTTACGTTCAAAAAATAAATATTCGAACTACAAGGGCGTAGTTTTAGAAGCAAAGAGGCTTAAAGTCAACCATATCCGGTGTGAATCGGAAGTGGTGCTTTAAGCCTTTTTTTGTTCGAATGTATCGTGATGCGATACAGGAACTATGCCCAGTGGAATTACACGGAAATCAATCGGTGGGGGTGAGGAAAGTGGAAGAACAATTGCTGAGTGTAGGCATCGATATGGGGACTTCTACGACACAGATTGTGTTATCGAAGCTTCACATTCAGAACATGGCATCTTCCTTCACAGTGCCGCGATTGGTCATTACGGACAAAGAAGTTGTATATCGAAGCGATATTTGCTTCACGCCTGTAATGGAGGACAATCGCATCGATATGCAGCAGATTCAGGTGTTTATTGAAGAGCAGTATGCGAAGGCTGGCATTCGCAAGGAAGATATTCAGACAGGCGCCGTCATTATTACGGGGGAAACAGCTCGCAAAGACAATGCCAACGAAGCGGTTCTGTCGCTAAGCGGTTTCGCTGGAGATTTCGTAGTTGCGACGGCTGGTCCAGATCTGGAGAGCATTATCGCTGCGAAAGGTGCAGGTGCCCATACGTATTCCAAGGAGCATTCGACTTCCATCGTCAATATCGATATTGGCGGAGGTACGAGCAATCTGGCGCTATTCGCTAGCGGCGATCTCATCGATACAGGCTGTCTTGATATCGGTGGACGACTCATTAAGGTGGATCAAGCCACACATAAAGTGACGTACATTGCACCGAAAATTAAGCAGCTGGCAGAGCGGAGAGGCATTAAGCTCGCACTCGGACAGCAAGTTACTCCAGCCGACTTGGAGCCGATTATCGGAGAGATGGTCAAGCTGCTCGAAGAGAGTGTTGGCCTGAGGCAGACTGGCGACTTCTATAACACGATTATTACGAATAAAGGGATCAAGCTGGATCGTTCGATTCCGTGCATTTCTTTCTCCGGCGGCGTCGCGGACTACATTTATGAAGAGGCGACGGGCGATGTGTTCCAGTACGGTGACATCGGCATCTTGCTCGGCCGTGCCATCGCAGCATCTCCGCTTACGACGCAGATGACAGTGGCGAGATCAGCTGAGACCATCCGAGCAACCGTAGTTGGAGCAGGATCTCATACGACGGAAATTAGCGGCAGCACGATTACGTACACGGAAGAGAGCTTCCCGATTAAGAATATTCCGATTCTGAAGCTTGCTGCTGCAGATGAGTCGGGAAGCAGTGGGACGCTGGCGCAGGCGATTGCCGACAAGCTGAATTGGTTCAAGCTGAACAACGATCTGCAGCGGGTTGCGATCGCATTGGAAGGGAAGAAGAGCCCCAGCTTCCAAGAGGTTCAGAAATATGCGCAAGGGCTATATCAAGGCATGTCCGAGCTGCTGGAGCGGGATTATCCCCTCATCGTGATCGTCCATCACGACATGGCGAAGGTGCTGGGGCAGACGCTGTACGCCTTGCTTGATTACAAGAAGGATGTTGTCTGCATCGATAGTGTTGTGGTTGATAACGGCGACTATATCGATATCGGCAAGCCGATTGCGAATGGCAAGGTGCTGCCAGTCGTCATTAAAACCCTCGTATTTCATTAGAGGAGGTTCAAAAATTTCGATTTTGATCACGAAGTGATACTGGTAGTAACTCGGCATCGAACATTGCGTTCACTCTCGAAATCCGCTGCTCATGTAGTCTTGACTACACTGCGCTGCTCTTTCTTCGAGTTCTCACAATCTTCTCGGTGCTGAAAACCGAACTTTTTGA
>NZ_MAIS01000168.1:0-4301 GCF_001680695.1 Paenibacillus sp. KS1
TGAATATGAAGACCTCATTTATTACGGGCTTTTAAAGGATGAGTATCTTAATTAATGAAACTCTGCAATAGATTGAAATCTTAGAGATAAGGATGATCCTGTGATGGATATCCCGTTTATCTCGAGATGAGCATTTCGAATTGTAATTGTTAAGAAAGACATGTCAAGTTTTCAACGTAAAAACACCTCCAAGGTTGACACCCATATCTTATATAAGGGCATTTGCTTGAAGGTGTTTTGATATGTCTCACGTTACTTATTTTTTATTTGCACTAAAACTCTTGATATTGCCATCCATAAATTGATAAACATCAAAGTTCCGAAAATATCAGCCACAACTACATTATATCCTGTAAATAGGTTTTCAAAGCGAAATAATGGCGTGTTATAAATGGCTATGAATAAAGATATGATCATTGATAACAGAAACAGCTTTTTCTTTGTTATCATATAAATGCAATACAGGAACGTATAATAAGCCCAAAATTGCGCGGCAAACCATGCATGAGAGAGTCGAATGCATGGTTTTGTATGTAGAGTTGTTAATACCAGTACAAATAATATAAGTAACGCAATTATTGGAGCAAATTTAACGAATTGCAGAAGTTTTACTGCAAAGCTTTTGCTTGGGGTTGTATGATTTTCTTCATTATTAAACATCTGTTTCGATAGATAATGAATATAAAATATGAAACCCACACTAATAGCTAACATAAAAAATGTCATCATAATTAGTCCTTCTTTCCCTCTGTATGTATCGTCGTTAATTGATATCTAATATTTTAACTTATATTATTTTATTCTTTTTTTGGTGATTTTCAAGTTTTTTGGGTGGAATTTGGTATTTTATTGTGGCTGTTTATATTCGGAGGGAGATAATTATCTCGAATAAACGATTGACATTTAATGAAGATGTGAACAACTACGAGAAATGGAGGCCGACATACTGTGATGAACTATTTGAGGATATTTTAGAGTACTCTCAAAAAAATTTACAGTATGCAATACTGCATTTGAAGAATTTGAGTGTCCAGATGATAGTGTTGATCTCATTTATTCAGCTACTGCATTTCACTGGATTCCAGAAGAAATCGGCTATTCAAAAGTCTCAAAACTATTGAAAACCGGTGGAACACTGGTATTTTTTTGGAATCAACCATTTGGAGATTTGATAACTGTTTATGAGACCAACGATTTGTAATTAGCTGAAATACCTAAGCAACAATATTGGAGGGGGAAGGATCAAAATGAACAATTTAAAACTTATAACAGATAGATTGTTACCAATCGATAAGATCTCATTTATGTCTGGAGAAGAAATTGTAGAGCATATTGCTACAAAAATATATGATAGTGATTTCAGCAGTATAAGGGAGAACAGAGGGATTTTACCTGAAGTATTGAAGGACATCATACTGCTTATCGATTTTGATACGGAAATGAATATGAATGGAATTATAGGCTTTATAGAAAATGGAAGTGGTCACTATTTTAATGAAACGTTAGAAGCATTGAAAAGAATTCAATTCATTAACGACCTAGATATTATGAATAATATAAAGAAATACTACGAGAGAACGGAATCACTATTGAAGAGCTAAGAGAAAATGTTAACTGTTTATCTGAGTATCAAATAAGTAATTCCTTAAGTGTTCACGGAGAAGACATTAGAAATGTTTCTATATTAGTAGAGAATGAAGCAGCTCAATTATATTTATATCGTAATGATGAGAATTTGTTTGAGTGTCTGTTTCATTATGTTGATGAAAACAAAGAAAAACTAAAAAGTGAACTAGCAAGACTTGTGTAAGAAAAGATGAGGTGAAGTGAACTGAGGGAGCAAACAAAAGTAAAAGTTTATTACAGTCTGTTCGGAGATGATTTTGATTTAGACGAAGTGACAAGACGAATAGGGATAAATCCCAGCTCTGTATCACGAAAAGGTGAAAGAATAAATGAAAATCGGACTAGAAAAGAAACATCGTGGACAATTAGTACTGACTATGAGGAATCACTAGATGTAAGTGGTCAATTAAATCAGTTCATTATACAGCTTCGCGATAAGTGCGAAATAATTAAAACAATTCAAAAAACGTTTCAAGCTACCAACAAGCTTTTTATCGTGATAATCATTGAGGAGGGAATGACTCCAGCATTGTACTTAGATTCAGAACAGATTAAATTTGCAAACGATATTAATGCCGAGTTCGATATTGATATCTATGCTAACCCCTATAACTCGGAATGCGATTGATCAGTCCAGAATAGGATATTGCATAAGTTGTCAGAGCTATTCCGTTAGTTAAAGGAGAAAAAATGAAGAAAATCATCTTTTTATTAATTGCTGCCTTGATTATTTCTAATGTTATTTGGGGGTACTTATACTTTAAGGTAGATCATCCTGCTGTCCATGTATATAACCTCAAAGGTACTGGAGAAATGTGGGACATTACGGATTACAAAATAATAGTTACTCCTAGTAAAATACTACGTGGACATGGAAAGTTAGCGTACAAAGGTGATCCAAAGAATTTCGAGAAGATTACTTCTTATCAATTGAAAGTTGAAGAATTGAATTTGGATGGGAATTATGAAACCGTTTATATGACTGAAGCAAGTTCTAAAGAAGGGACTGTAGCTATTCCCGCCAATCTAAATGATATAGGTTCTATAACCAGAGAATATTCTTACGATGAACCAAAGAAGGATATACATAACTATAATAGCACTACATTAACGATTACATGGAATGATAATGAAGGTAAGCTTCACTCTGAATCCATACGTCTTTCCATTGAAAATGAGATTAATCTTGATTAATGCATGTTGTGTTGCGAATGAACGTAAATGTGATCGTCGGTGGAATAATGAATCCCTTTACTACTTATCAAGTGGCAATTATTAATGGACAGGTGCAGGAATACGATTTGTATTTTACAAACAAATTTGATGGGAAAGAATACAAGTTCATCAAAGATGTTCACGATGCATTGACTCCACATCAAAGCATATGGTCTGAATCACCCCATCCACCGAAAAGGGAATATGATAAATCAAGGAATTTGGATTTCTTCATAGAATATTATTACAAAAGTGTGAAAAAAGGAGGAGCAAATGCAAGGAATTATTTCGAAAGTAAACGGTGTGTCACTTTGGCATCTTGTTCAAGGTCAGGGTATTCCAATTGTACTTTTACATGGGGGTCCAGGTGCGTATGATTATTTAGAACCTGTGGCTGAGTTATTGGATGATGGTTGTTTTCAAATTATTCGGTATGAGCAACGAGGGAGCTGGAGATCAGAGAAAACAGGTCCCTACGATATTGAGACATTTATTGAAGATTTAGAGCAGTTAAGAATTCATTTAGGTTTGAAAAATTGGGTTGTGTGTGGGCATTCTTGGGGTGCATCATTGGCGTTAGCATATTCCACCAAATATCATACTAATGTTGAAGCTCTAATCTATATATCGGGAACAGGAGTTAATCCGGCTTGGCACGCTGACTATCGTACTAACAGACTTAACAGAATGAGTCCTACTGACAGAGAAAAATATATTTATTTACGTTCAGTAATAGAAACAATGAACGGTGAAGAAAAAGAACATACAAAAGAACGATTACGTGAACTCAGTTTAAGAACTGATTTATTTAATCAGGATAACTTTAATAAACTTCCTCGTATTGACGGAGAATTTGTAAACAATGAAGTGAATCAAAAAGTTGGTTCTGAATGTAATGAGTATTTTGAAAATGAGAAATTTAAGAAAGCTATTTCATTAAATAAATTCCCCTCTCTTTTTATCCATGGAGAGACAGATCCCCGCCCATATAATTACGTGAAAGAGCTTGCATCCAATTTGCAAAACTGCGAATTTGCATTGATTCCTAATGCTGGGCATTATCCTTGGCTTGATAATTCTGATGCTTTAGGAAAGCAAATTAACAAATTTTTATCTAAGTATGTTTTGGAATGAAATATGATTATTGAATTTCATCACTTAGACAATAATCATTAACCTGCTTTATTCATTTCCAAAAATCGAAACCAAAATAAATAGTTTTCCAAATAGCTTGTTGCCACACCATTAAACCGCTCCATCCAACCTTTTAGGCGTTTATTACGTGCTGAATATGATAAACGCCTTTCTTACCTTTTTCACTTTCTAAGAAATAAGTTTCATCGCTTTCAACAATACCTTGTAGTTGTTAATGGCCAATAGAACGAATAGCGTTCAAGATTTTATGTCTCCAATAAAATGCCATGGAAACAAAAATCGTTCACTCGAACTAGCAATTGTAC
>NZ_MAIS01000322.1:0-379 GCF_001680695.1 Paenibacillus sp. KS1
TCATTTACACAAAATTCTTGACGCTACCAATAATTTAAAAAAAGATAATTAATACATTCGATTAATACCCATTTTAATAGAAGAAATTGATGGTTATTATGATAGATAGTAGACGGAGTTAAAATAGAACTCCAAAAAATATAGGAATATGATATGACTAATTAATTCGATGGGTAATTAGTTGCAGCAGACTATATTGTTAATTTCGAAGAGAATGCATGGTGCATGGGGGATATATGTGAATAACGAGATAATCCGTGTCTCGTAGGATTTCATGAGAGAGATGTGAATTTTATAAAACAGAGCTACAGTTGTGAAGTAACGATCAGAACAACAAAAAAACGGCATTTCTGCCGTTTTGATCACATAATTGGTGGGT